>DATMBD010000032.1:0-2846 GCA_035559355.1 Dehalococcoidia bacterium | reverse complement strand
CGGATATGACCGCCTCTAGTCGCAGGCGAGAAGCGAGGTAGGCATGCCGGAGGTCCCGATTGCAGAGCTGCGGCCAGCCTGCGACCCTGCAGTCTTCCCCTTCCAGACGACGGCCGAAGTCGAGCCCCACCTGGGTCTCATTGGCCAGGACCGGGCGATCGAGGCGCTGAAGTTCGGCCTCTCGATAGAAAGCAAGGGCTTCAACATCGTCGTCTCCGGCGAGCCGGGCACGGGCAGGACGACGGCGATTCGGGAGTACCTGGAAGGCATTTCCCGAGGGAAGCCGCCGCCAGACGAATGGCTGTACGTCAACAACTTCGCTGACCCGCACCGGCCTCGGGCGCTGCGCCTGCCTCCCGGCAAAGGCCGCGCTTTCGCGAAGGCGATGGCGGACATGATCGCCACGGCGCGCGAATCGATCCCGCGCAGCTTCGAGAGCGAGGACTACCTGCGTCTCCGCGACCAAATCATCACCACCGTCCAGAGGCAGCGGGAGGACTTGTTCACCACGCTGGCGGAGCATGCCCGGAAGCAGGGCTTTCTCCTTCAGGGCAACCCGGCTGGGTTCTTCCTCGTTCCCCTGGCCGAAGGCAAGCCCATGGACGACCAAGCGTTCATGTCGCTCTCCCAGGAGGAGCGAAACGAACTCCTTCGCCGCCGGGACGAGCTCATGGAGGAGCTACGCGCCGCTGCCAAGCAGGGCCAAGCGGGCGAGACGGAGGCCAACGCCCGCTTGCTCGAGCTGCAGCGCACTGTCGCTCAAACCGTCGTCGAGACGCTCTTCGACCACTACTTCAAGGAGTTCGAAGATTACGGCGGCATCATGCAGTACCTGCAGGAAGTGCGGGAGGACATGATCGCCAACATAGAGGCCTTCCAGCGTGCCCCTGAGCAGCCGCCGCCAGGGTTCATGCCCGTGCCCGCACCTCAACGCGAGCTTCAGTCTCCTTTCCGCAAGTACGCCGTGAACCTCGTGGTCGACTGCTCCAAACAGGAGTGCTCGCCGGTGGTGTTCGAGTCCAACCCGTCTCCCCAGCGTCTCTTCGGCCGCATCGAGAAGGAGGCCGTCTTCGGGGCCGTGGTCACGGACTTCACGATGATCCAGGCGGGCAGCCTCCACCGAGCCAACGGCGGCTATCTGGTCTTCGATTTCGACGACATCCTTGCCTACCCGCTCTCCTGGAACGAGCTCAAGCGGACGTTGCGCACCGGCCAAATCACAATCGAGGAGATGGGCGAACGCTTCGGCTTCATCGAGACGAAGACTCTACGTCCGGAGCCAATCCCGTGGACGGGCAAGGTGGTGGCGATTGCGCGCGAGAGCGTCTACCGGCTTCTCTACGCCCTGGACCCAGACCTCAGGGAACTGTTCAAGGTCAAGGCCAACTTCGACATGCGCATCGAGCGGACGCGCGAAAACGAGATGGCGTACGCGGGACTGATCGCCGCCGTCACTAAGCGCGAAGGCCTGCCGCCGCTCAGCCGCGAAGCAGTGGCCCGCGTCGTCGAGGAGGGCATACGCCTCGCCGCCGACCACAGCAAGCTTTCGATCCGGTTTGGCGATCTCACGGACATCGTCCGCGAAGCGGCCTATTGGGCCCAGAGCGAAGGAGCAACGGTTGTCTCTCCGGAGCACGTCGTCAAGGCAATCAAGCTTCGCGAGGCTCGCGTCAACGTCGTCGAGGAAAACCTCCAGGAAGCGATCGCCAAGCAGGTGATCCTCGTCGAGACTGAGGGCGCTGCCGTGGGCCAGGTGAACGGCCTCTCCGTCGTCGACGTGGGCGACGACGTCTTCGGCCAGCCGTCGCGGATCACGGCCACGGTGGGCGTGGGACAGGAGGGCGTGATCGACCTCCAGCGCGAAGCGGCCCTGAGCGGACCGATTCACACCAAGGCGGTCCTCACCCTGCAGGGGTTCCTCGTCGACCGCTACGCAACGGAGGCGCCTTTGACTCTGACAGGCCGGCTCTCCTTCGAGCAGAGCTACGGCCTGGTCGAAGGCGACAGCGCAACCTGCGCCGAGGTCTGCGCGTTGCTGTCACGCCTGGCCGAGGTGCCAGTCAAACAGTCGCTGGCGATCACCGGCTCCATGGACCAGCGAGGTGAAGTCCAGGCCATTGGCGGCGTCAACCAGAAGATCGAGGGCTTTTTCGATGTCTGCAAGGCGCGGGGACTCACCGGGGATCAGGGGGTGATCATCCCCGCCAGCAACGTACAGCACCTCATGCTCCGCGAGGACGTGGTCGAAGCCGTGCGCAGCGGCAAGTTCAAGGTCTATTCCGTATCGAAGATCGACGAAGCGCTCGAGCTCATGACGGGCGTTCCTGCCGGCGAACGAGGGCCGGACGGAAGCTTCCCGCCGGACTCGATCAATGGGCGGGTGCAGGCTCAGTTGCGCCGATTTGCCGAGCAGCTCAAAGCGTTCGGTGACCACCACCGCGACGGCCACGGACGGGGCCTTTAGAACCGGGTTTCAGCCGCCGAAAATCTCTTGATGTCGAAGCGATCTGGGCGGAGCTGTGACGCTTGACGCCCGCTGGTGGGCCTTCTGGACGGCCGTCCTGGGCGCGCCGCTGGTCCTCCTTGGGTTGCTTCTGTTCCTGGCGCCGGACTGGGACCGGCCCTTCGGCACGAACGACTTCCACTTCTACGCCGTCTCCGGCACCACCTTGGCCGCCGCGGCGGCGTGCGCCGTGGTCATCGCCTCCATGCCGTCGCTGCGGGAGACGCGCCTGGTTTTTCTCGGCGTTGCGTTCATGGCCATCGCGGCTATCTTCGCCGTCCACGGTCTCGGCACGCCTGGCCATATCCACGACGAGGTCTACGCGGAGCTGAGGGTCAGCAGC
>DATMBD010000031.1:0-2474 GCA_035559355.1 Dehalococcoidia bacterium | reverse complement strand
CGCAGGGAGTCCATGGTCAACTGCCAGGCGTCGCTTTCCTTGGCGATGAACTCGTGCAGGACGGCCAGCGTTATCGGCTCGCGGCGGGCGCGCACGTATTCGATGGCCCCAGCCACACGCGGAGCGTGGGCGAAGCCCCGTTCCGTGAGATAGCGGCCGATCTCATAGTCCGGGTTCGTGCCGCTCTCCACCTTGCGGAACAGCTTGAGGAGGAATCGATCGCTGAAGTTTATCGACGTGTTGGACTGGTCTGCCTTGAGGACGGAGACCCGTACTTCGCTGGGCCGGCCAATGCGGCGAAACGCCGGGGTTCGCGATCCCACGAGCTCGCCGTTGGCGGTCCGCTGGCGGATGCCGCGCTCGACGAAGCGCAAGAGCGCTTGGCCAAAGGCCTCGCTGTAGCTGGCGTCGAAGAGGATGCCGTCTTCGCCGTTCTCAGCGGATTTCAGGCGCAGGAAGACAGCCTCCGGCGTGTTCTGCTGACGGTGGAAGGCAGCCTCGCCGCTTTCGAATCCGAGGGGGAGAACGTAGGTCTCGCCGGCGCCCTCGGCGTACTCCACCGCGACGAAGCAGAGGTAAAAGGTGCGCGTCTCGTATCGTACCGGGACCACCTCTTCGATGACGGCCGATCGGACGGTGCGGCCCTTGCCCGCGAACCAACGCCGCGTGGCCAGGAACCCGGCGAGGTCCTGGTTCAGAAGGTCGCTTCCGTCAGGGCGCATTAGGTTGCGCCAGTTCGTGGCCAAGGCCCGTACCGGCGGCTCGCCAGCTTCACTTAGCCAGGCGGGGCGCGGCGTGGGTACCCGCACGGGCTCGATCGAGAACCAGTAGAAGCTGTGCGGGCCGAGCGTCAGGAAGTACGGCCCTTCGATGACCCCCGGCATCTCTACCCGCCCGAACATCTCCACCATGCCCATCCCCTTGAACTCCGAGAGGTCGAGCGTGACGCCCTGTACGAAGCGGGAGAGGTTGACGACGACGAGGATGCGTTCGTCCTCGTAGCGGCGGATGAAGGCGAGGACCTTGCGGTTCTCCGGATTGAGGAACTCCATCGTCCCGCGGCCGAAGGCTTTGTAGCGCTTCCTGAGGGCGATGAGGCGCCTCGTCCACCACAACAGGGAGTGCGGGTTCTCCGTCTGCGCCTCGACGTTGACCGTCTCGTAGTGGTATTCGGGGTCGATGATGACGGGCAGGTACAGCCGCTGCGGGTTCGCCTTGGAGAAGCCGGCGTTGCGATCGGCGCTCCACTGCATCGGCATGCGCACGCCGTTGCGGTCTCCCAGGTAGACGTTGTCCCCCATGCCGATCTCGTCCCCGTAGTAGATGACGGGCGTGCCGGGCAACGAGAACAGGAGGCCATTCATGAGTTCGATCCGCCGCCGGTGATTGCCGAGCAGGGGCGCCAGCCGGCGGCGAATGCCGAGATTGATGCGCATGCTCTGGTCGACGGCGTAGACGCGGTACATGTAGTCCCGCTCCTCGTCCGTGACCATCTCCAACGTCAACTCGTCGTGATTGCGGAGGAAGACGGCCCATTGACACGTTTCAGGGATCGGCGGCGTTTGCCGGACGATGTCGACGATCGGGAAGCGGTCCTCCATATGAATTGACATAAACAGACGGGGCATCAGCGGGAAGTGGAAGGCCATGTGGCAGAGGTCGCCGCGGCCGAAGTAGTTGACCGCGTCCTCCGGCCACTGATTGGCTTCGGCGAGCAGCATGCGGTCCTGGAAGTTGGCGTCGATGTGGGCCCGCAGCTCCCGCAGGAATTCGAAGGTCTCCGGCAAGTTCTCGCAGCTGGTGCCTTCGCGCTCGTAGAGGTAGGGGATCGCGTCCAATCTGAGGCCGTCGACGCCCATCTCCAGCCAGAAGTCCATCACCCGCATGATCGCCTCGCGGACGCGGGGATTGTCGAAGTTGAGGTCCGGTTGGTGGCGGTAGAAACGGTGCCAGTAATAGGCTCCGGCCACGGGATCCCAGGTCCAGTTGGATGACTCGAAGTCCTTGAAGATGATCCTCGCCCCTTTGTAGCGGTCGGGCGAGTCGCTCCAGACGTAGAAGTCGCGCTGCGGGCTGCTCCTGGGCGCTCGGCGGGCACGCTGGAACCAAGCGTGCTGGTCCGAAGTGTGGTTGCAGACCAGCTCCGTGATCACGCGCAGCCCGCGGCGGTGCGCTTCGCGAATGAACGTCCGCACTTCACGCAGGGTGCCGTACGAAGGGTGGACATCCGTGTAATCGGCGATGTCGTAGCCGTCATCAAGGAGGGGCGAGGGGTAGAAAGGCAGCAGCCAGATGGCCGTGACGCCCAGGTCCTTGAGGTAGTCCAGCTTCTGCGTCAGCCCCGCGAAATCGCCAACGCCGTCGCCGTCGCTGTCGAAGAAGGCGCGGACATGGACCTCGTAGATGATGGCGTCCTTGTACCACAGGCGATCGCCTGGGGTGAGAGGATCTGTATCGTCTCGGCGGGTCATTCG
>DATMBD010000030.1:0-3718 GCA_035559355.1 Dehalococcoidia bacterium | reverse complement strand
GGCCAGCCTCGCCCCCATGTAGCCGCCGATGGCGCCCGCGCCGAAGATGGCTATGCGCACGGCCGCGCCTCAGGGACGCCACGGACTGACCCGGGCGAGAACGCAAGCGGTCTCTTGCCTGAACGCGATACCATGTTCCGGCCCTTGATTCTGGGCCCTACTTCCCCAGCCCCAGCTTCTCCGCCAGGCCTATGCGCTGGACCTTGCCTGTGGGCCCCTTGGGGATGTCCTGGAGAACCAGGATTGTCTTGGGCACCTTGAAGTCGGCCAAGTGGCGCGCCGCGTGCTCCCGCAGCTCGCGCTCGTCGGCGGTGGCGCCTTCTCGCAGCACGACCGCAGCCGCCACCTCCTCGCCCAAGCGCTCGTGCGGCATCGCGAAGGCGACCGCCTGCGCCACGGCCGGGTGCTGCAGCAGCACCTCGTCGACCTCACGCGGGCTCACCTTTTCGCCGCCGCGGTTGATGATCTCCTTGATCCGGCCGGTCAGGAACAGGTAGCCGTCCTCGTCCAGGTAGCCCTGGTCCCCTGTGCGGAACCAGCCGCGGGTGAACGAGGCTTCGTTGGCTGCAGGGTTGCTCTCATATCCGGAGGTGACGTTAGGGCCCTTGACCACCACCTCGCCCAGGCGGCCGCTTTCGAGCAGGTTCCCTTCCTCATCCATGATCGCGATGTCGACGCCGGCGCCTCGGCCCACCGACCCGGGCTTGCGTTCGCCCGGCGGCAACGGGTTCGTGGCCATCTGGTGGGCCGCTTCCGTCATCCCGTACGCCTCGATGACGGGGGCGCGGAAGGTCTCCTCCAGGTCTGCCATCACCGAGGGCGGCAGCGAGGCGGAGGACGAGCGCACGAAACGCAGCTTCGTCCGCTCCAACACGTCCCTGTGCCGGGAGGCGCGGCTCAGGACCAACTGGTGCATAGTCGGGACGGCGGTGTACCAGGTGGGGTGGGTCTCGTCCATCCAGGCGAAGAAGCGGAAGGCATCGAATCCGGGCGTCGTCACAACGGAAGCGCCGGCGCCCAGCGAGGACAGCAGCGCCGCCATGAGACCGTGGATGTGGAACAGGGGCATGACGTTCAGGCAGCGATCGTCCGCCGTCAGGGCCAGCGAACGGATGATGTTTCCAGCAGAGGCGACGAGGTTCGCCTGCCGCAGGGGCACGATCTTCGGCCGCGCCGTCGTGCCGGACGTGTGGAGGACAAGCGCGACATCCTCCGCCTCCGCGAAGCGGGGATCTCGCGGCTCGAGAGCGCCGCCGCCATCGGTGAGGACGTAGGAGCCGGGCTCGCCGCGGAGGGCAAGGCGAAGGACGTTCGGCCCCGCGGCCGCGTGGGCGGCAGGCGCGTCGTCCGGGAGGGTGATGAGCGCCTTCGCGCCGAGGTCGTCCATGTAGAAGCGGAACTCTTCCTCGCGGTAGGCCGGGTTCAGGGGCGCGGCCGTAGCACAAGATGCCACCGCGAGGAACGCGATTGCGGCCGCCGGGCCGTTAGGCAAGACGATGGCGACGCGGTCGTTCCGGCCGATGCCGCACGCGTTCAGCTGGCCGGCAAGCCGCAAGACTTGGCCTCGCAATTCGGCGAAGGTCAGCGTCGGGCCTTGCGGGACCACTATCGCCGGCGCGCTATCGGCGCCGGCGGCCAGCAGCTCGTAGACGTTCTTCGCCATCCCCTTGCCCTGCGCTTCTAGGTTCTTGCTTCGACGAGATGATAGCAGGGAGCGCGTTGACACCGGTCAGGCCGCCTGCCGATGATGCGGCTAGGCATGGGTCAGGAGCCGCCTGAGCAGCGTAA
Source organism: Dehalococcoidia bacterium (assembly GCA_035559355.1). Taxonomy (GTDB): domain Bacteria; phylum Chloroflexota; class Dehalococcoidia; order DSTF01; family WHTK01; genus WHTK01. The sequence goes on along the minus strand of DATMBD010000030.1, from coordinate 1,930 downwards.
CCAGGGATCGCTCGGGGTGCCGGGCGCAGAAAGCCTTCCGGAGGTTCGGGCGCCGCGGCGCGGTCCCGTCTACGGGAGCCGCTATGCTGTCGCCGCCGATCACCCGCTCGTCTCCCTGGCGGCGATGGACGTGATGCGGCGCGGCGGCAACGCCGCCGATGCCGCAATCGCGGCCGCCGCCGTAAACGTCGTCACCAAGCCGCACCGCACCCACCTCGGCGGCGACGCCTTCTGCCTCGTCTGGCGCAAGCGGGAAGGCACCATCGATTGCCTGAACGCGGGCGGGCTGGCCCCCTTAGCCGCGACGCCGGAGCGGTTCGCCGAGGGAATCCCCACGCACGGGCCGCTGGCCAGCAGCGTTCCCGGCCTCGTCGACGCCATGCTCGAGGTCTACAAGAGCTACGCCACGCGGCCGCTTGGCTCTCTGCTGGCGGCGGCGATCGAGCTGGCTGAGGAGGGCTTCCCCGTTTCGGAGCGGCTCGCGGGCGCCCTCAGCTTGGTGCCTTCGTTCCGCGATGCCTGGAGCGGGGCGTTGCGCGACGCGTTTCTCAAGGGCGGCGCCCCCTTCGCGGAGGGAGAGCGCCTGCGCCAGCCCGACCTCGCCGCGACGCTGAGACGCCTCGTCGAGGACGAACGCGAGGGATTCTATGAGGGCGAGACCGCCGAACGCATCGTCAAAGCGATGGCGGAGATGGGGGGCATCATCACCCGGGATGACCTCCAGCAGGAGACAGCGGTGTGGGCGGACCCGCTGCGGACGTCCTACCGCGATTGCGACGTCTACGAGCAGGCGCCGCCCTCCCAGGGCTTCATCGTCCTTGAGACCCTGAACATCCTCGAGGAGTTCCCGCTGGCCTCCTGGGGCCTGGGCAGCGCCGACGCCATCCACGTCATGGTCGAAGCGACGAAGCTCGCCTTCGCTGATAGCCGCCGTTACCTCGCCGACCCTCTCATCGAGGCCGTGCCGATGGAGGCGCTCGTCTCGAAAGAGCACGCCCGCCGCCGCGCCGCCGAAATCGACCTCAAGTCGGCGCGTCAGCCCGAGGCGGCGAGCCTCCCGGGCGACACCACCGAGTTCGTGGTCGCGGACGAGGACATGGCCATCGCCTTCATCCAGAGCATCTTCGCCCCGTGGGGCAGCCGCGTCCTCATCCCCGGCACCGGCATCGTCATGAACAACCGGCTCTCCAGTTTCGAGACGCGGGCGAGCGCCGCCAACCGCATCGCGCCCGGAAAGCGGACAGTGCACACGCTGAACACGTTCATGGCGTTCCGAGACGGCCGCCTGGTCTGCGGCGGCGGCACGCCCGGCGGTGACTTCCAGGTGCAAAGCAACGTCCAGACGCTCGTCGCCGTCCTCGACTGGGGCCTCGACCTGCAGAGCGCGGTCGACATGCCCCGCTGGGTGCTCGTCGGCGAGACCTTGGCGCTGGAGGGGCGGTTCCCCCCGTCGGTATTCGAGGACTTGGAGCGCAGAGGCCACGCAATCAGGCGCCTCGCGGACTGGGACGGGAACATCGCCCGCAGCCAGCTCGTCGCCGAAGCGGCGGATGGGGGCTGGGCGGTGGCGTCCGACCTGCGCGGCGAGGGCCTGGCCCTGGGTTGGTAGGCGTCACGACGATGAGTGGCGGGAGGCCCGGCGGCAAGCTGCCCGCGGAGAAGCGCCGTCTCCGGGCCTCGCCTTCGAGACGGACGCCGATTCGGCGACGCTAGCGAGGAGCCCCATCTCCGCCAAGCGCATTGGCTTTCGGCTAGTCCGTTGCGACGTCTGGGCAGCAACGGATGGGCTGAAGCTCCTCAGCGCCCATGCTGTTAAAGTACGAGTTGATGAAGGAGAAAAAGACCACGCAGCGAGCCACGGTCCGTTCGGTGCAGCGCGCCGCCAGGATCATCACCGCCCTCGCAGAGCATCCCTACCCCATGGGCGTCG
>DATMBD010000029.1:0-2436 GCA_035559355.1 Dehalococcoidia bacterium | reverse complement strand
CGGGATCGATCTCTTCGTACGCCACCATCAAGTGCCGGCCCGTACTGGTATCGCCGAACACCACGGGCCGACCAGAGGACCGGCTGATGTCTGCGTCTGTCGCGTTCTGGAAGACTTCTTCGACCTCTTCCTTCGTGACGCCGTGTTCGGCGCAGTGTTGCACGTTGCCATCGGGGTCGTCGTCGAGGTCCCAGATAATCGAGTCAAACGGCATGGACCGGCCCTCGTGCCTGTGGTATTATAGTACCACATACGGCGTGCGGTGGTCAAGCCGAGGCAAAGCCGCCGAACCCAGATATGGCCTCGGTCTGTCAATAGAGACACCGCGGACGGGGACAGATGCTCCTGATCCGTCTTCGCAGCGTCGGAGCGATTGAGAGCACGACGAACGTCTTCGGCACCGGGGAAGTTCTTCACGCGGCACTCGCGCCAACGGCGCGGCACCAAACACAGATCGAGGGGTCAGCCGGCACGCCGTCACCGGCGCGCCGACGGCACGCTCTGACGCGCGCCCCAGAAACTCCTCCGTTCCGCTCGCCGGCCCCTCAAAACGCGGGCTCAGCACAAGGCCGTCCCAGTTAGGCTCCGGCTCGGCCAGCGGGCCGCCCGTTCGTCACGCTCTCACTTTCGTCCGATCCTCCCAGTTGGCGCCGGCGGCCGGGGGCTCATCCAAACGTCGGGGTTGGGGCCTTCGGCCTAGCGGCGCTCTTGGGATCGAAGTCCCACAAGGCAGCGTCCGCGGCGGGCTCGCCCCCTCGCGCCCCAGTTCGGCCGGCAGCTCCCCGGCCGGCCGGCATCGGTCTCACGGCGGTCGCATTGATTCCCTCACCAGTTTCTGACTCTGTTTTGCGGAACAGAGAGGAGGCCACCAGCCATCACGACGCAAAGAAGCGCTTGGCGTCGAACGCCTCACCCTTGCGCAGCAGGTGGTACACCGCTCGCCCCAGCTTCGCCGCCAGCGCCGCGAGAGCGCGAGCCTTGCCGCTCTTGCGCTCCTTGCGCGCCAGCCACTTCTTCGCCGCCTCGCTCTCGCGCAACAGCAGGCAGGCCGCCTCGCCGAAGGCCCAGCGCAAATGCGCGTTGCCGATGCGCCGGCCGCCGGAGCCCTTCATCTTGCCCGCGCTCTCGTGCGAACAGCGCACCAGCCGCGCGTAGCTGAGGAACTGGCCCACCTCCGCGAAGCGCTTGACGTCATGGATCTCGTAGAGGAACACCAGCGCCAGCACCGGCCCGACGCTGGGGACCGAGCGCAGCCGCTGATACGTCTGCGGGTCGTCGACCTTCGCCGAGCGCGTCAGGTACAACTCCAGGTCGCGCACCTGCTCGTCGAGCGCATCGACCAGCGCCAGGTCGGCCTCGACGCTCTTCCGCACACTGGGGTCTTTGAAGCGCGCGGGCAGGTCGAGCTCGGCGCGGTTGCGGGCGTAGCAGAGCTTCTGCGCCAGGGGCGGCAGGTTGTACTGGCTGTTGGTGTTGACCAGGTGGGCCAGGAAGTGCGAGCGCTGGCGGACCAGAAAGGTGCGGCGACGCAAGAGATCGCGCGTCTCCCTCATGCCTCTCGGATAGACGTAGGCTTGAGGAAAGGCTCCGCCGCGCAGCAGCGTGGCCAGCTTGTGGGCGTCGATTCGGTCGTTCTTGGACTTCCCGCCGTGGATGAGCTTGAGGTAGAGGGCGTGGCCGAGGACGAAGGGGATTCTCTCGGCGGCGCAGAGATCGGCGACCCAGTACCAGGCGAACATGCACTCGCAGCCGACGACCAGGCCGTCGCGGTACGGGGCCAGCGCGTCGAGCACGGCGCTCGGTGTGGCGGCGATCGTCTTGGCGACGGCGGTGCGTCCGTCGGCGTCGAGGATGTGCAGGGAGATGGTCCTGGCGTGCAGGTCGAGGCCGCAGTAGAATGCGTGCGGCTGTTGATAGAAGCGCATCATGGACTCCTTGGGGAACGTGGGCCGGGCCGTGATCCCGCATCGTGGTTGCCAGCACGTACTGGCTGAAAATCCCACGCTGGGACAGGGCTTGCCTTGATCCCGCTGTTACCTTGGGACGAGCCGCCGGCTCGTCTCCATCGAGGCCATGATGAGTATCCAGTGGCTGAAGTTGACCGGGCCGGCATGATGGTTTTTCGAGACATCACGTTCCTTGCAGCCGGCCCGGCAAGTGAACGCAGTCGTTAGGCGGCTTGGGGAGGTGACCATGGACGCCGTTGTCATCATCCGTTGGGTGTTCAACTTTATCCTCACGCCAGCGGCAGTCATCGGCGTATTCGCTGTCCTCATCACCAACGTTCTGCGCATCGTGGCCAGGGGCTTTGACCAGGACAAGTTGGAGGGGTATCAACGAGTTGGCGTGGCCGTCTTGCCCTTCGCCTTCTTCGTTTACGCCGTAGTCAGCCAGCATCCATCCTTCAGTGGCGGGGGGACTTTTTCGGAACTGCGG
>DATMBD010000028.1:0-8825 GCA_035559355.1 Dehalococcoidia bacterium | reverse complement strand
GCGCCACCACGCTGATCATCTCGCTAGGCATCCTGCGGGAGCCGGAACAGATCGCGGTCCTGATGCTGGCCGTGGCGCTTCTCACCGGGCAGGCCTTCCTGATGAACCGTATGGCGGGCATCCCGTACCCTTGCTGGTCTCCGGTCAGGGAAGCGTCACCTCTGCCCTCCGCTCGGAACGAACACCCCGGCAGCCGTTAGCCTTTGGTCGCTGCCTCTTTCGCACCGGGCGGCCGGCCCTCGAGGTAGTCGCGCAGGACGCGCGCGCCGCTGCGCTCTGCGTCCCTGGCCGCGAAAACGAGCGTCACGGGCCCGGCTTTCGCCTTGGCGCGAAGATCGTCCAGCAGCGGTCTCTTCTCGGGCTGCTCCAGTTCCGCCAGGTACCTGCGCCTGAACTCCTCCCAGCGCTCCGGCCGATGGCCATACCAGCGCCGCAGGCCCTCGCTGGGCGCCACATCTTTCAACCAGGCGGTAAGGCGGAGCGCCTCTTTGCTGACGCCGCGAGGCCAGAGACGCTCCACCAAGTAGCGTTCGCCGTCCTCCCGGGACGATGGCTCGTAGGCACGCTTGAGGCTGAGTGGCACGCCTTCATGCTCCCGCTTGCGGGCCTTGTCATCAAGACGGCAAGGGCCGCCCCTGTCGTCTGAAGCAGACATTTCCGCCAACATGGGGAGGGGATGACATCGCAACACCTGTCCGCCGAGGAGAGGATCAGCGTCCGGGCCGCAGTTCCAGCGTCCGATCTCCTCTACCAGCCTTTCATTGCGGCCAGCCTTCTGCTGGCAGTCCTCGTCGGCTTCCTCCTCGCCATCCACGTGCCGCTGGGCCGGCTGATGGAGACGGGACGGCCGGAACGAACAGCGGACCTCATCCAGGCGCACGGCCAGGCGCAGCTCTTGGGCTTTGCGGGCCTGTACGTCATGGGCATGACCTTCCGGCTCTTGCCACGCTTCGCCAGCGCCAGGCTGCAACTCCTGCCGCTGGCGGGCGTGGCCCTGACGGCGATGATTGCCGCTCTCCTGCTCCGCGCTGTCGTGATGCCTCTGACCTCGGGCGAGCTCCATGACGCCCTGCTGATCGCCTCAGCCACGGGCGTGCTGATCGCGGCGGCGAGCTTCTTCCTCATCGTCGCCGCCACGCTCCTCGGCGGCGCTCGGCGGCAGGACGCCTCCGGCATCGCATTCCTCCTCGGCGGGCTCATGCTCGTCTTCGCCGGGGAGGCCGGCCTGGTCGCGGCCATCCGCGCCGTCGAGGCCGGCAGCCGCACGGTCTCGTACCTCGAAGACACCGCCGTGGTACAGATCGAGCTCCTCGGTTTCGTCCTGGTCTTGATCGCGGGCGTTGCTCTGCGCGCCCTGCCGACGATCTCCGGTCGGGGACGGCCGGAGCGAACCGCCAAGACGCTCCCGGTGGCGCTCGCCGCTGCCGCCGGCCTGCAGGGGGCCGCCCTGCTAAGCCTGGAGTACGCTCCTTTTTCCAACGTGCTGGCGTCTCTGAGCGGAGCGGCGATGCTGGCCTTCGGCCTCGGCCTCTTCGTGCTGCTGTGGCAGGCCGCGGTGCTGCGGCCGAGCGCCAACCGGCTGCGCCCGGCATCGCGACCGCATCTATCGCTCGTCCGCGCCGCCTTCGTCTGGCTGGCGGCCGCCGCGGCCTTCATGGTCTATTTCGGGGGCCGCTCGCTCGTCTCCGGCGATATCGTCCTCCAGACGGACTTCGACGCCATCCGTCACGCCCTGGGGCTGGGCGTAATCACGAACCTGATCCTCGGCATGTCGCTGCTCATCCTGCCGGAGGCGGCGGCGGAAAGGCAGTCGCCCAACCGCCAGCGCCTGTTGGCGCTCGCGCTCGCCCTTCTGGTCAACACGGCCGCGCTGCTGCGGGTAGCCTCGGCGCTGGCGGGCACTCGCTGGTCGGATGACTTCCGCAACCTCTTGATGGCCGTGGCCGGCTCCTTTGCGGAAGCGGCGGTCCTGATCTTCGCCGCATATCTGCTGCGGCTTATGTTGCAGACGCGCGGCGGCAGCGCCACCCAAGGGTAGGTAACCCAAGGGTAGGGAACCCCTTCACAGGCGTGAGATAATACGTCAAGAAGTCCAGCCCGAGACCTTCGCCATGCATTCGCTTTCGACGTCCTCGGACTCGCGCTCGGACACCCCCTTGAGCATCTCTAAAGAAGACCAAGCGTGGTTCCGGCGCCGCGTGAGGTGCCAGTCGGACGTTCCAGCCAGGGCCTTTCGTATCTGTCCAGGTTTCCGCCGCCTCCTTTAACGTCACGATCGAAGAAAAGAAGAAATCCAGGAGGTAAGCAATGGCTGAACAGAACGGGCAAAGCGTTGCAATTAGGAGGCCTTATCTTCCTAGGACCTTCCGGGACATTTGGGAGGAGATGGACCGCCTGTGGGAGAGCTTTCCGAGGTTCCCACGGTTGCGAACGAGCATCCTCGAGCCGGCGTGGCCTGCGATCGACGTCTACGAGAAGGACGGCAGCTTGGTGGTGAAGGCGGACGTGCCCGGCATGAAGCCGGAGGACATAGACGTCACCATCTCGGAGGACGGGCTCACGATTTCGGGACAGCGCCAGGAGGAGAAGGAGGTCAAGGACAAGGACTACTATCGCTGCGAGCGAAGCTATGGCAGCTTCGTGCGGCAGATAGCCCTGCCCGCGGGCGCAGACCGCGACAAGGCTGAGGCGAGGTTCAAGGACGGCGTGCTCGAGGTCAGGCTGCCGCTTTCGGAAGGGGCCAAGCACAAGAAGATCGAAATCCAGGCCACGTAGCGCGAGGGCATTCGGGCACGCGTCGTTGGGGCATACTGGGCGACGCGTGCCTGACTTCATGGAACCGCAGACGCTTCTCTCCGGGCGCTGGGAGCATTTTCCGCACGGCGCGGACATCGGCGTCCGCGGCATCGCGCCGACGCTCGCCGGCGCTTTCGAGCAAGCGGCCCTCGCACTAACCGCTATAGTCATCGATCCCGCCGACCTCGATGGCGACGAGCAGGTGGAGATCGACTGCGAGGCCCCGGACGCCGAACTGCTGCTCGTCGACTGGCTGAACGCGATAGTCTACGAGATGGCGACGCGGAGGCTCATCTTTGGCCGCTTCGAAGTCGAAACAGACGGCAACCGTCTCAGGGCGAAAGCCTTCGGCAGACCGATGGACGCGGACCAACTCGAACTCGCCGTGGAGCCGAAGGGCGCAACCTACACCGCTCTCTCGGTGGCGCGCGGCGAGGACGGCGTCTGGACCGCTCAATGCGTGGTCGACGTGTAGGGGAGGCTGAGGTCCGGGATGGACACGACGGGACTGCAACGCATCTCCGAGTGCGAGTGGCGGATTCCTGCAAGCGGCAAGATGCGCGTGCCGGCGGTGATCTACGCCACGGAAGCGCTCATCGTCGACATGGACGAAAAGGTCCGCGAGCAGATCGTGAACGTCGCCACGCTGCCGGGGATCGTGAGCGCGGCTTACTGCATGCCTGACGCCCACTGGGGATATGGTTTCCCCATCGGCGGTGTGGCCGCCTTCGATCCCGACGAAGGGGGCGTCATCTCGGCCGGCGGCGTTGGCTTCGACGTGTCCTGCGGCGTTCGCACGCTCTACACCGGCCTCACCGTCGCCGAGATCGAGGCGAAGAAGGCCGAGCTGGCGGACGCCCTCTTCCGCAGCGTCCCGGCCGGCTTGGGCAGCCGCGGATCGATCCACCTCGACGTGAAGGCGATGCGCGTCATGCTGGACGGCGGCGCCCGCTGGGCGGTTGACCAGGGCTTTGGGCGCGAGGAAGACCTGGAGTTCGTTGAGGAACGAGGACGAATGGCCGGCGCCCGGCCCGACAAGGTCTCCGACCAGGCGATCAAGCGCCAGCAGGATGAGATGGGAACCCTCGGCTCAGGCAACCACTACCTCGAAGTGCAGCGCGTGGCCGAGGTGTATGACGAGGACACGGCCCGCGTTTTCCGGCTCGCGCGCGATGAGGCCGTGGTCAGCATCCACTGCGGCTCGCGCGGCCTCGGCCACCAGATCGGCACGGAGTATCTGCGCGAAATGGCGGTCTCAGCCGCTCGTTACGGCATCGACCTGCCCGATCGCGAGCTGGCCTGCGCGCCGATCGCCTCCGAGGTCGGCCAGTCGTATCTGGGCGCGATGCGGGCCGCGATCAACTGCGCCCTGGCCAACCGCCAGATCATCACGCACCTGGTGCGAGAGGCGTTCGCGAGCGTTTTCCCAGGCGTTGAGTTGCCCCTCGTATTCGACGTCTCCCACAACACCTGCAAGGTGGAGCGCCACAACGTGGACGGCAAGCCGCGGGCGCTGTACGTCCACCGCAAGGGGGCGACCAGGGCATTCGGCCCCGGTCACGCCGAGCTTCCCGCCGCCTACCGGGAGACGGGGCAGCCGGTGATCATCGGCGGGACAATGGGCACGGCTTCCCACGTCCTCGTCGGCACTGGGGAAAGCGAAGCCCTCGCCTTCAGTTCATCCTGCCACGGCGCAGGCCGAAGCATGAGCCGGCACGAAGCCCTGAAGCGCTGGCAGGGAAAGCAGATCGTCGAAGGGCTGGCGGAGCAGGGCGTCATCATCCGCAGCCGCTCCTATCGAGGCGTGGCGGAGGAGGCGCCGGGCGCTTACAAGGACGTCGACGCCGTGGCGGAGGCCGCGCATGCCTCCGGCCTTTCTCGCCGCGTCGCGAAGCTGACGCCGCTCGTCTGCATCAAGGGCTAGCGCCGGGGCGGCAGGACGCGCCGCAGCCACGCCTTCAGGTCGTCAATGACGTCCGGCGTGATCTGGTGGGCCATGTCGTACTCGTGGTATTCGGGGACGTAGCCGGCTTCTTCCAGGAATGCGCGCGTCTGGTGGGCCATCTCCAGGGCCACGACCATGTCGTGGCGACCGTGGGCCAGGAACACCGGCATGTCGCGCTTCTCGGGCAGGAGAGGCCGGAGAGCGTCGGCATCCCGAAAGAAGCCGCTAAGGACGGCGATGCCCGCAAACGTCCCGGGGCGCGGCAGGCCGTAACGGAGGCTAAGGCCGGCGCCTTGCGAAAACCCGCCCAGGACGATCGAACCCGGGGACGCCCCGGTCCTCTCCTTTAGCTCCTCGAGGAAGCCGTCCAGCAGCGCTTCGACGTTTGGCGCTTCTCCTTCTGGAGGCTGGACACCGGGCCTGCCCAAGGCCCAGCTGTAACCCACAGCGCCGCCTCCCAGGTCGACAGTAAAAGGCGCGTTGGGAAATGCGTAGACGTAGCCGGAACCATCGATCGACGGCGCCAAGCCGGCCAAGTCATACATGCTGGCGCCGAAGCCGTGCAGGAGCACGACCAGGGGCCATCCGTCGCCGTCCGTGTAATTGTCCGGTTTGACGAGGACGTAGGGGAGGTGCTTGCCGTCGGCGCTTTCCGCCTTCACTTTGCCAGCATAGCGGAGCGCCGGCTTAAAGACGAGGAAACACGGCCCCCCTTTGCCTGCTCGCCCGGCCTGGCCGGCTCGCTCGAACCCATGTCGTTGGCGCGACGGAGGCCTGACTGCACGGGTCGCCCTGGGCTACGATGAAGGCCATGAACGAAGTCGACATCAACGAAATCAACCGGGACGTGATCGCCCAATTCCGGGCGAACGGCGGTAGGGTGGAGACGGGCCGCTTCGGCGGATCAGAGCTGCTTCTCCTGACGATAAGGGGGCGCAAGACAGGGCGCCCGCGGGTCAACCCGGTGATGTACCTGCGCGATGGCGACCGCTACATCGTCTTCGCGTCCAAGGCCGGCTCTCGCACCCATCCGGACTGGTACCGGAACCTGGTGGCCAATCCAGACGTCACGGTCGAGGTCGGCCCGGAGAAGTTCGAAGCCCGTGCGATAGTGACCACCGGGGAGGAGCGGCAGCGGATTTGGGAAGCGAGCGTCCGGGAGAAGCCCTTCCTGGCCGATCACCAAGCGCGGGCAGCGCCGCGCGAGATTCCCGTCATCGCCCTCGAACGGAAAGGCTAAGCTATCGAGTGAACGGCCAAGGTCAGCTTGCAGACAGCCCGCTCTCGGCGGAGCCCCGAGAAGAGGCGGCGACGCGCCAGGAAGGCGCGCCGCTCTGTGGCGCCTGCCACCGGCGAGAGCGGCGCTTCGTCCTGGCCGGGCAGGGCCGTTGTCTGCCGTGCGCCCTCCGCTTCCGGCCCATGCTCCGCCGCTCCCTCTACACGGCCATCGTCGTGGGGTCGATTCTGATCGCCATCAACCAGGGGAACGTCATCTTCGAGGGACGCCTCCCGGCCGACCTCGCCTGGAAGATGCCGCTCACCTACGTCGTGCCGTTCTGCGTCGCCACGTGGGGCGCCTTGATCAACAGCCGCCGTTAGTCTTCGCTCAGCGGGTGCGGTTGTACTCGTAGTCCTCGCGGGTCGCGGGGCCGTCCGCGCGCAGCTCCGCCATGCGCGGGTCGGCCGGGCGCGAGGCATTCAGCTTTGCGTGCTCGTCCAGCGTCGCTTGGCTGGCCCACAGCTCCAGGAGCACCAGCTTGTCGGGGTCGTGCCCGCTCTGGAAAACCTCGAACTGTTCGCAACCGGGCTCCTTGCGCACTTCCCGGCAGCGTTCCTCCATCACCTTCAGGAGCTCCGCTCCCTTGCCAGGCTTCGCTTGCATGGTGATCACGAGTCGAACGGACATGGACTTCTCCTCAACGTCCCGGCGCTTCGGGTCGCGCCGGGTCCAGGCGTACTGCCCTCCTCGCTCGTGGGCCGGTCCTCAAGGCCGGGCCTCGGGCTGCGAAGAGGTGGCAGCCGCTTTCACTTCTCCGCCGCGCCGTGCCGCCAGGCATCGCCCCTGCCGGACAGGCTATCAGTCGCCGCTTCGACTGCAGAGGCTGCGAGCGGGTTCTCACTTCAAGCCGCGCTCGATCAGGTCCAGGACGCGCATGGCCGGCAACACTTGGTGCACGCTGGCGTTCGGCTCGCGGTTCTCCTGGATGGCCGAGAAGAACTCGCGGTCCTGTAGCTCGACGCCGTTCATCGATACAGCCACACCCGAGAGGTCGATCTTGTTCTCCTCCTTGACCTCGCTCTCGTAGAGGTCGTCGTAGTAGGCGATGTAGGTGCCGTTATCGCAGATGTAGCGGAAGAACGTCCCCTGCGGCCCCTTGTTGTTGAACGAGAGCGAAAGGGTGCAGACAGCGCCGCCCGGCGTCTTCATGACGATGCCCATGTCCATGGCGATCTTCAGCTCAGGGTGCAGGGGGCCCTGCACGCCGTGGGCGACCGAGACTTCCTCGCCCGTCTGATATTGGAAGAGGTCGACGGTGTGGCAAGCGTGGTGCCAGAGCAGATGATCGGTCCAGCTGCGAGGGCGTCCCTGGAGATTGAGGTTGGTGCGCCGGAAGAAGAACGTGGTCACCTGGAGCTGCTGCAGTTTGAGCTCGCCTGCGACGATCTTGTTTCGGATCCACTGGTGACTGGGATTGAAGCGCCGCGTATGCCCCGCCATCGCCACCTTGCCGGTCTCCCGCTGGACGCGGCAGATCTCTTCGGAATCGGCGAGCGAGTCAGCCATCGGGATTTCGATTTGGACGTGCTTGCCGGCGCGCATGCATTCGATCGCCTGCTGCGCGTGTTGCTGGGTCGGCGTGGCGAGGATCACGGCCTCCACGCCGGGCTGATTGATGCTCTCCGTGAGATTGTGGGAGGTCCAGTGAGGGATGTTGAACTTGCGGGCGACTTCCTCCGTGCCCTCCGGGTTGCCGCCTGCAAGGCTGACGACTTCGATGCCGGGTATGGCAGCGCAGGCTTCCAGGTGTCTCTGGCCGAAGGCTCCCTGGCCGGCGATGACAATCTTCATGGCGATGACCTCACTCCCTGCTGCGATGGAATCGCCGACCGGGCACGGCCGGCGGCGCGATTGGTCAGGAGACGAACCCCATGCGATCGTAAGAATACCCGCCGATCGCGAACAAGCAACGGCAGGGCAAGACCGGCGGACATTCCTAAAGCCATCATGCGATACTCCTGCCAGGCCCTCGGTTGCCCTAATCAGGGGCCTACCGCCGAGCCCAAGGAAACTGCTGTCGGAGGCGACATGAAGGCCATCGTCATCCACGAGTTCGGCGACGAGAGCGTCTTGCGCTACGAGGACGCGCCTGACCCGAAGCCCGGCGCCGACGAGGTGCTGATTCGGGTGCGCGCGGCCTCGATCAACCGCGGCGACTTCGGCCGCCGGGCGGGCTTCTTTCAGGCGACCCAGACGCCGCTGATCATCGGCTGGGACATCGCCGGCGACATCGTGGAGGTCGGCGCGAACGTCTCGGGCCTCAGGCCTGGGCAGAGGGTCGTCGCCCAGGTGATGGGAGGCGGCTACGCGGAGCTAGCGGCGGCGCCGGCCAACGCCACCGTGCCCATGCCGGAAGGCATCAGTTACGAAGAGGCCGCCAGCCTGCCGGTCGCCTGGCTGACGGCGTGGATCGCGCTCCTCGACACCGCAGCGCTCAAGCCCGGCGAAACCGCCCTCGTCCAGTCCGTGAGCAGCGGCGTTGGCATGGCCGGCGTGCAGATCGCGAAACGCGTCGCGAACGCCTCCGTCGTCTTCACCACGGCCGGCACGGACGAGAAATGCCGTCGCGGGCTGGAGCTGGGCGCCGACTACGCCATCAACTACACCAAGTCCGACTTCCTGGCTGAGGTTATGGAGAGGACTAACGGCCGCGGCGTCGACGTCGCCCTGGACATGATCGGCGGGGAAACGTTTGCGAAGAGCCAGCAGGCGCTGGCCGAAGGCGGACGTCTCGTCTCGGTGGGACGCGCCAGCGGCGCGCCGCCCGTGGTCGACGAGGAGCTGGCGCGAAGAAAGCAGCAGACG
>DATMBD010000027.1:0-4403 GCA_035559355.1 Dehalococcoidia bacterium | reverse complement strand
CTGTCTTTCCGGGGCTTCCTGTACGGAGGCCTGAGGCAACGGCTGGCAATGCCGGTGGCGGCGCTGGCGAGCGGCGGGCTCTTCTCGCTCGCCCACGGCGACCCGGGTCTGGTGGTGCCGTTCACCCTCGTGGGGGCGGTGCTGGCGTACATCTACGAACGCACCGGAACCCTGCTGGCCTCCATCGGGACCCACTTCACGTTCAACGCGCTCTCGTTCCTGATCCTCGTCCTGGTTCCGGGGGCAAGGTAGGGGCAAGGGCGTGGAAGCGCCAGGGACAGGCGCTCAGCGCTCGGAGCCGGCGAGAGCGCTGAGCCGGGGGCGAAGGGCGGCAGCGGCGGCGGCGCGGTGGCTGACACGGTTCTTCTCGGCGGCGCTCAGCTCCGCCATTGTGCGCCCGTCCCCGAGGACGACGAAGACGGGGTCGTAGCCGAAACCGCCGGCGCCGGCGGGCTGGAGGGCGATTTCGCCTTCGCAAGCGCCCTCCGACTGGAGCAGGCGGCCGTCCGGCAGGGCCACGACGATTACGGCCCGGAAACGGGCACTGCGGCGGCCGGGCGGCACGTCGCGGAGGGCGTCTAGGAGGATGCGGATACGGTCGGCTTGGTCGCGGCCGTCCCAGCCCTTGACGTGATGCAGCGGGCCCGGTTCGCCGCCGAGGGCATCGACTTCGAGGCCGGAATCGTCGGCGAGAGCGGCAAGGCCGGAAGCGTCGCGGAAGGCTTCGGCCTTGAGGCGGGCGTTTTCGGCATATGAGGCGCCCGTCTCGGCGACTTCGAGGGCGATGCCGAGGTCCGCCGGCCCGATGACCTCCCAGCCGCAGCCGGCGAGGAGGTCGCGGAACTCGGCGACCTTGTCCGGGTTGTTGGTGGCGATGAGGAGCCGGGGCATGAAGGGAGGATAACGGCGGCAGTGGAGGAGGAACCAGGGATCGGCCGTTTCCGGCGCAGCCTCTAGAATGAATGGACCATTGACCGGGGGAAGTGCGATGCAAATCAAGGTCGAAGCCGGCGACATACGCGCCTTCAAGGCGGATGCCATCGTCGTCAACCTGTTCGAGGGCGTGACCTCGCCGGGCGGCGGCACGGGCGCCGTCGACGATGCGCTGGGCGGGACGATCAGCGCCCTGATCGCCGCGGGCGATATCCGCGGCAAGCTCGGCGAGTTTACGCTCATCCACACCCTCGGGCGATTGCCCTCGCCCCGAGTCATAGTCGCGGGGCTGGGGAAGCAGGCTGAGTTCTCCGTCGATAAGGTGCGGTCGCTCTCGGCCGACCTCGGTCGTTACTTGCGGCGCCAGCGGCTAAAGAACACGGCGATCATCGCCCACGGCGCGGGGCTGGCCGGCCTGCCCGCGGAGGAATGCGCCGCGGCGATAGCCGAAGGCACGCTGCTGGGCTTGTATAGGTTTCTTCGGCACAAGAAGCCGCCGGAGGACGAAGTGGAGCCGGAGTCGCTCACCATCGTCGAATTCGACGCGGCGAAGCTGGCGGCTCTGGAGCGGGGCGTGGAGCGAGGCCGGATTCTGGCCGAGTACACGAACGCTTGCCGCGACATGGCCAACGAACCCTCGAACTACCTCACTCCCGCCGAGATGGCGGCTCGGGCGGAGGCCATCGCCGCGGAGACGGGCCTGGAATGCGAAGTGCACGGCCCGGACTGGCTGCGCGAGAAACGGATGGGAGGCGTCCTCGGCGTGGCCCAGGGCAGCGTGCAGGAGCCGCGGTTCATCGTCTTGAGGTACAAGGGCGCGGGCGACGCGAAGCCGATCGCGCTCGTGGGCAAGGGGGTCACGTTCGACACGGGCGGCATCTCGATCAAGCCGGCTGCCGGGATGGAGGAGATGAAGGGCGACATGTCGGGCGGGGCCGCAGTTATCGCGGCGATGGGAGCGATCGCCCGTCTGAGGCCCCGCGTTAATGTCATCGGCATCGTGCCGGCGACTGAGAATATGCCCAGCGGCAGCGCGATTAAGCCGGGCGACGTCCTCAAGACGATGGCTGGCAAGACGATCGAAGTCGTGAATACGGACGCGGAAGGGCGGCTCATTCTCTCGGACGCGCTTGCCTACGCGCGGGAACAGGGAGCTCAGGCGATCGTCGACGTCGCAACGCTGACCGGCGCCATCAGCACGGCGCTTGGCAACGTAGCGATGGGAGCCATGACGAACGACGCCGGGCTTCTTGAGCGCGTCAAGGAAGCGGCTGCCGCGGCCGGGGAACGCGTCTGGGAGCTGCCGATGTGGGACGAATACAAAGAGTTCATCCGCAGCGACGTGGCCGACATGAAGAACAGCGGCGGGCGCCTCGCCGGCTCGATCACGGCGGCGATGCTCCTGCGCGAGTTCGTCGAGGACACGCCCTGGGTGCACCTCGACATCGCCGGCGTCGACAATTACGACCGCGACAAGGGCGTGATCGTCAAGGGAGCCAGCGGCATCCCGGTGCGCACGCTGGTGCACCTGGCGTTGCGATTCGCGGAGACAGGAGCGACGAAGTAGGAGGCGTGGCCTGCTGGCGCCGGCGACGAGCCCTGCTTACCCTAGGAACATGGCTGCCGGCACCGGCCTGACGAACCGGCGACTGGCCTTCCTCGGCGAGCGCCGCGTCTACCGCGACGCGGCTGAACTGCTGCTGGTGGCGCTGGGATTCCTGCTCTACTTCATCGTTCGAGCGAACGTCATCGACCGCCCGGACGCGGCCCTCGCCAACGCCCGCGAGATCGTGGAGGCGGAGCGAACGCTGGGCATATACGTCGAACGGGCCGTCCAGGAAGCCGTCCTGAACGAGCTCCTGGCCGTCAGATTCTTCAACTTCGTCTACTTCTGGCTGGACTTCCCGCTGATCGCGGCCCTGGGCCTCGGCATGTACTTCTGGCGCCGGCGTGAGTACACGTTCACCAGGGACGCGATTCTCTTCTCGGGAGCGGTGGCGCTGGTCAGCTACAACCTCTTCCCGGTGGCGCCGCCGCGGCTTCTGCCGGAGGCCGGGATCATCGACACGCTGCAGACTTTCAATAACCTGAGCTACCAGGCGCAATCGACCGAGTTCTTCGTCAACCCCTACGCGGCCATGCCGAGCCTGCACGTGGGCTGGGCGGTGTTGGTCGCGATTGGTGTAGTCCGAGCCTGGCCGGGGAACAGGGCGGTGCTCGCGCTAGCAGCGCTGCATCCGGTGGCGCAGTGGGCGTCGACGGTAGCTACCGGGAACCATTTCATCCTGGACGGATTCGGCGGTTTGGCGGCGGCCGGCTGCGGCCTCGCGTTCGCGGTGTTCATGGAAAAGCGAGGCTACCGAGCCTTGGGGATGGCGCGCAGGGAAGAAGTGCGGCAACGGCCTCATGGCAATGATTAGCCAGTAGGGGCTGCGTCCCTCAAATCGTCCCGTCGCGGATTGGGAGCGACACGTCTGCCATTCCAAACTGTCCGTTCGCGCTGCTCCTCAGCAGTGACGAAGCCCAAACGGCGAGTAAGAGCGCGCGCGGGAAGCCATCGGCAGACAGCCTCCCCCGAAGCCGTAGCCAACCGCTAGAAGCCTTCGGGGTTGAAGCGCTTGTGGTT
Source organism: Dehalococcoidia bacterium (assembly GCA_035559355.1). Taxonomy (GTDB): domain Bacteria; phylum Chloroflexota; class Dehalococcoidia; order DSTF01; family WHTK01; genus WHTK01. The sequence goes on along the minus strand of DATMBD010000027.1, from coordinate 844 downwards.
CTCGTTGATGAAGCGCTGCAGACGCTCCTTCGTGAGCTCGCTGACCGGGAACTTGTCGAGGCGGGTCCAGGACGTGATCGCGATCGTCTCAGGCTCCATGTCGGTGTAGATCGTGCTGCCCACGAAGCGGCGACGGTCGACGTTGTCGTCGACGACGGACTTGATCAGGTCGATGGCTTCCTGGTTCGAGGTGTTGTACCAGATAAAAACGCCGCCGTGTTCCATGGAGTGGAGGACGTCTTCCTTGCGGGCGGGGTTCTGCAGGTTCCTGAACTGGGCCGGCGTCTCCGAGTGCGGACCCGAGGTGGGCGGGTTGCTGTGGTAGCAGAGGGGATTGCTGTAGTTCTTGGCGTCCAGTTGGGCCTGGGTGCAGATGGGTATGGAGGTCCCTGCCGGCAGGTGGCTGCGGTCGTCCCGGGTGCCAACCTGGCCGTCGGCGCCCGGATGGGGCGGGATGTAGGTGCCGGGGATGTTCGGGTCGTCGTCCAGCTGGGCCTCGATCGCCTTCTGGCCGCTTGTCTCGGCTGGATTGTCCGCCTGGGTGACGGCGTAGACGAGCCCCGCCGCCAGGACAATGACGCCGATGGCCGCTGCGACGGCGGTGAAAGAGACGCGGCCGAGGAACCCTCCGACGCGCGAGGACGCTCGCGGCGCGGGCCGATCTCGACGGGGACGGGGAGCACTCGCGGGAAGCCGGGCTGCCCGCTCCTCGCGTCTCTGCAAGCGTGAGTTATTCGGTCGTCTGCTCAATACCTTCTCCTCCCGACCATGTTGGGCTGCCGGCCGCCTGGCGGCAAGCTTCCACAACCCCCTTCAGAGCAGATTCCGTCGCTGGTTCGTCTGA
>DATMBD010000026.1:0-3657 GCA_035559355.1 Dehalococcoidia bacterium | reverse complement strand
GGTCCTTGACCTCTGGACGCGCTGCCAGGGCCGTGACCAGGGTAATCGGCCGGTTGCGCACGGGCCCGAATCCGCCCACGCACACCATCGCGCCGCTGAAGATGTCGGCCACCGCCTCCAGCGCCGTACTGCAGATTTGCTTCTTGATCATCGCCGCTCCCGGTCCTTGTCCGTTTCTCGAAAATCCGTTTCTGGGCAGAAGTATGCGCATTCACGGCGCCCTGAGCCAACAGCCCCGCCAAGGCCCGCCCTGCATTGGCCGCAACCCGGTTGTGCGTTCCCTTACCGGGGCCAATAATGCAGCCATCCGCACTCTTTACGCTTTCGTGGCCGGCGCGGCCGCAGCGAGGAGCCAAGCCATGCCCAGAGTCGAAGTCAACGGCGTCTCGCTTGCCTACGAGCTAATGGGCTCCGGCCCGGCGATCGTCTGGATGCAGGGCGGCCGTTCCGGCCGCGACCTCATGCGCCCCATCGCCGAAGCGCTGGCCGACGAATACCGCTGCCTGATCTACGACCGCCGCAACTGCGGTGAGTCCGACATCCTCATCGGCGGCGACGCCTCGGAGCAAGAAATCTGGGCGGACGAGCTCGCTGCCCTCATCCAGAAGCTGGGGCTCGCGCCCGCCTACCTCGGCGGCTGGTCGGCCGGGTGCCGCGTCGCCATCCTCACCGCCATCCGCCACCAGCACCTGGTCAAGGGGCTGCTCCTCGGCTGGGTAACGGGCGGCGGAGTCGCGGCGCAGCGTCTCTCCCATCAGTACTACGGCCAGTTCATCGAGGCGGCGCGTCAGGGGGGCATGGAGGCTGTCGCGGCAACGCCATTCTTCGCCGAGCGCATCCAGATGAACCCCTCCAACCGCGAGCGCCTGCTCTCCATGGACCCGGCGGACTTCATCGCCGTCATGGAGCGCTGGTCGCGCTACTTCACGGAGGGCGCCGACCTCCCGGTCATCGGCGCCACCGAGGAGGACCTGAGGACGATCCGCGTGCCCGTCTCGATCGTGGCCGGCGACGACGACGTCCACCCGTTGAAGGCGGCGCAGGACCTGCATCGCATCCTCCCGGACTCCGAGTTCCACGACCCGCCCATCCTGCGGCCGGAGTGGGACGCCCTCAGCGAATCGCCGGCCAAACGCGACGAAGTGAGGGCTGAGCGGGCGCTGCCGCTTTTCCGGAGTTTCCTCGCGCGCGTCGAAGCGCGGAGCGCCGCTCGGAGTGGCTGAGCGCGCCGCGGCGGAGGTCCGGCTGCCCGACGACCGCCGCCTGGAGTTCGAAGGCTGCGCCAACATCCGCGACCTGGGCGGCCTCCCCGGCGAAGACGGTCGCGTGGTACGCCGAGGCCTCCTCTTCCGGAGCATGACTCCGGAACACATGACGCCGGCGGACGTCACCCGTGCCCGCGCTCTAGGCATCGCCCTCGTCGTCGACCTCCGCGGCCGGCGGTTCAAGACCTCCGGGGCGCTGGGCGAACATCCTGCCCGGCGCGTGACCGTCGGCTCCCGGCGAAGCTGGCGCTGGGACCAGGAGGCCCGCATCGCCTTTCAGAACGCGGCGCCGGAGACAGCCCTACCCCAGGTGATGGACCGTTTGGGGCGCACATTCGCGGCCGCCGTGACCCACATCGCCCGCGCCGAGGGGCCCGTCCTCTACCACTGCCGCCTGGGTAAGGACCGCACCGGCGTCCTGTCCGCGCTCCTCCTCAAGCTCTTCAGCGTGAGCGACGCGGACGTCATCGACGACTACCTGCAGAGCGCGGACGAGTTGGAACGCGTCCGCGCCCTGCTGCGTCAGGCCGGCGAGCCCGTTACGCCGCCGGAGGACGCTACGCGCCTCGTGCGTGAGCCGCCCCACCGCGAGGCGATGGAAGCCTTGCTGGCGCGGCTCGAAGACGAGGGCGGCGCCTACGCATTTCTGCGAGCCCAGGGAGTCACGAGACGGGATCTTCTAGCCCTCAAAGCCAAGGCGCTTGGTGACTGAGGTGCCACTGCGCGCTGCCGGAGTCCCAGGAGCGATTTCTCACCTCTTGCTTCTTGCTTCCAGCCCCTAGAATCTATTAGCCCCGCTGCGGAACGAAGGTCCAGGTAAACGAGAGAGGACGGCGCAATGGCAATCACCGAAGAAGGCATTCGCAAATACGAGCTCGTGAAGGGGTGGGGACAGCTCCCGGACGGCTGGGCCTGGGGGCAGGTGGGCGCAGTCTGCGTGGACTCCGAGGACAACGTCCACATCTTCACTCGGGCCGAGCACCCCTACGTCATCTTCGACAAGAACGGCAAGATGCTCGATCACTGGGGCGAAGGCATCTTCGAAGACGCCCACGGCATGTGCATCACCCCAGACGACACCGTCTACTTCGTCGACCGCCAGCCTCAAATCGTCCTCAAGTTCAACAAGCAGGGCCGCCACCGCCTCACGCTGGGGAAGCGCGGCGTTCACTCCGATACCGGCTACACGCGCGAGGAGCGCGAGCCGGCCGGCCCGCTCGCTTCCGGCGGCGGCATGCCGGTCACCAACGGTGTCGCCTACGCGGGCCCTCCCTTCTACCATCCCACCGACGTCAGCATCGGCCCCAACGGCGAGATCTACGTCTCCGATGGCTACCGCAACGCCCGCGTCCACAAGTACGCGCCGGACGGCACGCTGCTCATGTCCTGGGGCGAACCCGGCCACGCCCGCGACCTGCGCGACACCAAGGACGGCCCCGGCAAGTTCCACACCGTCCACAGCGTCTGGGAACACAAGGGCAAGGTCTACGTCGCTGACCGCGAGAACAACCGCATTCAAATCTTCACGCCGGAAGGCCAGTTCCTGGACATGTGGACCGGCTTCCTGCGGCCGACCAAAATTTATGTCGACCGCGAGGACGTCATGTACGTCTCCGAGCTCGAAGACCGCTTCAGCATCGTTGACCTCGAAGGCAACGTCCTATACCGCTACGGCAGCGAGCGCAGCAACGAACCCGGCAAATTCTGGGGTCCGCACGGCATCTGGACGGACTCGGAAGGTTCCGTCTACGTGGCAGAGGTGCTGAACGGTCAGAGGCTGCAGAAGTTCGCGCGCGTCAAGTAGCCGAAGGGAGGTTGTCCGCAGCCGCGAATCGCGCATAATGCGTCTGCGTCCAGGCGCAAACGACTGAAACGCAGAGGGCGAAGCATGGCCGGCAATGAAACTGCCCCGCGGCCGCGCGGGCGGCTGCCTGAATACCGCACCCTGGAGGAGGCCGTCGAGATCGCGCGCTCGCTCGCGCCCAGGCTCCGCGAGCGCGTGCCGCAGGCGGAGCAGCTCCGCCGCCTCCCCGACGAAAACGTCAACGACCTCCTCGCCGCCGGCCTCATAGGCCTCGAAAACCCCAAGCGCTGGGGCGGCCCGGAGCTGAACCTCGACGCCTGCATCGAGGTCAGCGCCGCCCTCGCGGAGGGCTGCAGCTCCACCGGCTGGGTCTATGCCCTCTGGTCATCGCACATGTGGATGATCGGGCAGTACCCGGAGCACGTGCAGGAGATGGTCTTCTCGAACCCGGACTCCCTCGTCTCGTCCGTCGTCAACACCGTGGGCGCGCCGGAGCGCGTCGATGGCGGCTTCCTGTGGACGGGGCGCGGCTTCTTCTCCAGCGGCGTCGATCACTGCAACTGGCTGATCGCGGCCCTCGAAGTGCCC
>DATMBD010000025.1:0-5875 GCA_035559355.1 Dehalococcoidia bacterium | reverse complement strand
CCCACTGGATGCTGGTTGAAGGGAGAGTCCATGAGCTGGGCGACGGAGATGCCCCCCAGCAGGTGGACCGGAAGGATACCGAGCGTCAGGTAGGCGGGAAGCGGCGCGTAGGCGCGGGGCAGGGCAATGGATACCGTGAGGGCGTCGAGCTTGGTGATCGTGGCGCCCTCGAGCACGCGAGCGACCTCCACGCGCGCCGTCAGACCTGCCGACCGAGCGAGATCGTAGGTGAAGACGACGTCGTCGGCCGTCAGCGGCTTGCCGTCGTGCCAGAAGAGGTTGGGCCGGAGGCGGAAGGTATAGACCGTCCCGTCCTGGCTCAGCGTCCAGGTCTCCGCGAGATCGGGGAAGGCTATGCCCTTGTCGTCCAGTCGGGTGAGGCCGGCGAAGACGAGAGAGACAAGCGACTGGTCGACGGCGTTGTCGGCGGCAAATAGCGGGTTGACGCGGGAGGGCGCCCCGGCCATACCTTCGACGTAGAAGCCGCCCGCATCCGGCCCGCCTTCCTCCTTGTTCGCTGAAGCGAAGTACCAGACGCCGGTGAACGCGAGCACTCCGGCGAGGAGGACGATGAGAAACAGCCAGCGGCCGCGATACGTGCGCACTTAAGGACTCGCGCTCGTCAGCTTAGCGCACGGCCGGCCTTCGAGCTGCGACCGCGGCGCAGCGGCCGAAGACCAAACGGCTTCTCTCCCGCGGCCGGCCCCAAGCGACCCGGCGCTTCTACGCGTCGGGCGCTCCAGCGATCCCTCTCGCATGCTGCTCCTCCGGGCCGGCTTGCAAGTCTCCTCGACGAGGCGCGGGTATGCCTGAACGGCTTGCCCAGAGGAGACTGTTCAAAGCGAGCGGCTACGGAGGACCTAGACGGCTTTGACGCTCCAGGCCGACATGGCAAGGAAGACGATTACCAGGAAGATCGTGGCCTGGAAGAGCGTCTTTTCGAGGCCGCGGCGGGTGCGGAAGGAGGACGTGACGCCCCCCAGCCCTTCACCGAAGCCGGAGCCTTTGGCCTGGAGAAGGATGACCAGGATGAGGACGACGGAAATCAGGATCTGGCCGATGTTCAGGTAGTTTTCGAGGGTCATGCAGGTCCAGTCTAGCGCGCGGCCCGTGCGGCCGCCAGCTCTTCCGCGGCTTCGTACTGGCTGCGGCTGTTGTAGATGCGCATGATGGCGGCGCCCAACTTCGTGGAATCGTGGTGGTAGCGGTTCTTTTCGGAAATGACGTCCGCCGTGATCACCTTGGCGCCATCGACCGTGGCTGCATCCACGGTCACGGGCTGGGAGTGCCAGGCTTCCGGTAGCGGCCCCAGGACGTTGTCGTTGGCGAGGACGTAGTCGAAAAGGCCAGGGCCGAGGTGCTGCACCAGCTTGTCGAAGTGGTCGCTGACGGAGAAACCGTCGGTCTCGCCGTGCTGAGTGGCGACGTTGCAAACATAAATCTTCGTAGCCTGGGAGATGGCCAGGGCCTGACGGATGCCATCCACGAGGAGGTTGGGGAGGACGCTGGTCAGGAGGCTGCCCGGCCCCACGACGACGATATCGGCTTCGAGGATGGCGCGAATCGCCTCCGGGTTGGCCTGGACGCTGGACGGCTCCAGGAAGACTTCCTTGATGCGGGTCCCCTCCAGGGTGATATTCGACTCGCCGCTGATCTCGTGGCCGTCTTCCGTACGGGCGTGGACGGTGACGTGGGAGAGGGTAGAGGGAAGGATGAGGCCGCGCACTGCAAGGACGCGGCTGGTCTCGCGCACGGCTTCCTCGAAGTTACCGGTGATGCCGGTCATGGCGACGATGAACAGGTTGCCGAAGCTGTGACCTTCCAGGCCGGAGCCTTCGTTGAAGCGGTACTGGAAAAGGCGAGTCATGAGCGGTTCGGCCTCGGCCAGGGCGGCGATGCAGTTGCGGACGTCGCCTGGCGGCAGAACTCCCAATTCGCGGCGTAGGCGGCCGGAGGAGCCTCCGTCGTCGCCAACGGTGACGATGGCGGTGAGGTTGCTGGTGTGCTCTTTGAGGCCGCGCAGGAGCACGGGCAGGCCGGTTCCGCCGCCGATGGCTACCACCTTTGGGCCGCGGGCTTGCTGACGGAAGCGGAATATCGCGTCCACGAGACCCTCGTCGTCCGAGCGGCGAAATGCCGCCAGCAGGGACGTGTTCAGCTTCCAAACGCCGAAGAGGATGATGCCCGTGGCGATGCTGATGAAAAGGAACGCGCGCGCGAGGCGGGGAAGGAACTGCAGGGTGACGTAGTAGACCCAGTCCGGGAACGTGTAGGTGACGTAGACCTCGCGCAGGATGTAGCCGAAACCGAGGCCCATGATCGCGACGCCGACCAGCACGACGGCAAGCCAGCGCTTGATGTGCATGCCGAAGTAAAACCACTTGAGGATCTTGACGCTGCGCAGGGACCTCATGAGCTCAGAAATTACAAAGTCCCCTTCCCGCCTTTCGCCCGGCCGACTCAGGATACCGGGCCGAGCTCGGACTCCAGCAGCGTGCGGACTTCGGTAGCGTTGGCCCGGCCCCGCGTCTGCCTCATGACCTGGCCAATGAGCGCCTGCAGCGCCTGCACCTTGCCCGAGCGGTAGTCCGCGACTATCCGCGGGTTGGCTTCGATGACCTGCCTAACTATGGCCGCGACGGCTTCAGTGTCGTCCAGCCGTCCGAGGCCGCGCTCCGCAATGATAGCCTCCGGCCGGGCTCCTGTCTCGAAAGCGGCGCGTAGCACTTCTTTCGCAGCCGAGCCCGTTATTCGCTCCGCCTGAAGGAGACTGAGGAGGCTCGCGAAGTCCGCGGCGCTCAGCTTCATCGCCGGGCTATCCACGTCGATGCCGGCGTCGTTGAGGAGGCGGGATAGATCTCCGAGCATCCAGTTGGCGGCGAGCTTGGCCTTCGTCCTTACGTCCGCCCCTTCCACACGGGCGACGACCGCCTCGTAGTAGTCGGCCCGCGGCCGCGACTCGGTGAGCAGGCCCGCCTCGTACTCGGAAAGGCCGTACTCTTCGACGAAGCGAGCGCGGCGCGAATAGGGCAGCTCGGGCAGGCTACGCCGCAGCCGCTCCACCCACTCCCGGGAGACGGCGATGGGCGGCAGGTCCGGCTCCGGGAAGTAGCGGTAGTCGTGCGCCTCTTCCTTGGAACGCTGGCTCGCCGTCTCGCCCGTGTCTTCGCGCCAGCCCCGAGTCTCGCTCTCCACCTTCTTGCCCTCGTCGAGCAATCTGGCTTGGCGCGCGACCTCGAACTCCATGGCGCGAAGGGCAGCCCGGAAGCTGTTCAGGTTCTTCAGCTCCACCTTCGCGCCGAAAGTTTGGGAGCCGCGTGGGCGGAGGCTGAGGTTGGGCTCGCAGCGGAAGCTGCCCTTCTCCATGTCGGCGTCGCTGACGCCGATGTAGCGCAGGATCTGGCGCAGCTTGGTGAGGTAGGCTACGGCTTCGGCCGGCGAGCGCGCGTCCGGCTCCGTGACGATTTCCATGAGTGGCATGCCGGCGCGGTTGATGTCCAGCAGCGAGTAGGACTCGCCCGTCTCGTCGGTGCGGTGCAGAAGGCGCGCCGTGTCCTCTTCCAGGTGCACGCGGTTGATGCGGATGCGGCGTTTGACGCCGTCGACCTCGATATCCAGATAGCCGTTTCGGCAAAGGGGCATGTCGTACTCGGAGATCTGGTAGCCCTTCATGAGGTCCGGGTACGGGTAGTTCTTGCGATCGAACTTGGCCCGGGGCGGGATCTCGCAGTGGAGAGCGAGGCCGGTGCGGATGGTCGCCTCTACGGCGGCGGCGTTGATCACCGGCAAGACGCCGGGCATGCCCATGCAAATCGGGCAGACGTGGGTGTTGGGTTCGGCGCCGCTGTAGTCGGCACTGCAGCGGCAGAACATCTTCGACTTCGTGGTGACCTGGGCGTGGACCTCCAGGCCGATCACCACTTCATATGCGGTTTCCAGGGCGGGAATCATCTGGCGGGGCCAGTATAGCACCGCCAGGGTTAACGGCCGGTTAAAGCGTGCGCCGCGACCAGATCGGCCATGCGCTCTACGAAGACCGACCGCGGCACGACCTCCGCGCATCCCACCTCGCGCGCGGAGCGCAGAAGCGCCGCCTCCGTGTGGCGGCCGAAGGCCAGGACCGGCACGCCCATCGGCTGGCAGAGCATGACGACAGCGCCAGCCTCCGGCCCGGAGTCCAGGTCCAGGATCACGAGGTCCACCTCGCGCCCTCGCAGGGCGCGCTCGAGGGACGGCATATCTTCGACGGTCCTGACCTCGTCGCCGCTGCGCGCCAGCGTGGCCTCGATGTTCGAGGAGAAGAGGAGGTCCGTGGTGAGGGACACGATGCGTTTAGACATCTCGCGCCTCCAGCTTGCCGGCGATTCGCTCCAGGTCCTTGGCCATGCGGCGGGCGAGGAACCATTCCGTAATCGGCCGGAGGACGCCGAAGGGAAAGATGATCTTGAGCGGCCGCATCTCCTTGGTGACGAGGGTGCCACCGTCGCCGCACTCGAAGTAGAAGGCGTGGCGGAAGACGCCGCCGCGGCCCCGGGCCTCGAACTCGAAGCGCGCGTTCGGCTCCACGGCGATGATTTCGACTTCGTCGTCAAGCGCCTGGCCGAACTGCCGGCCGTGGCTGAGATAGCGGCTGCCCGGGCCTAGTTCGCCGGGTGTAGCCTGTTCCAGACGGAGGCTGTCCGCGGACCATTCGGGATGACGCGTGAGGTCACTCAGATAGGCGAACGCCTGCTCGGGGTTGACGCGGATGAGACGCTTGCTTCGGGCCACCGCAGAAACGGGGTGTGGTGGGCGGTACAGGACTTGAACCTGTGACCTCTTCCGTGTGAAGGAAGCGCTCTGCCAGCTGAGCTAACCGCCCTTACGCGCTGCCCTATTCTACCAATCGCAGCGCCACTCGCGCGCCCGCCGGCTCGGCTTCTAGCTATCGGGAAGCGAAGTACTCGTAGGCGGCGGCGGAGAGGGCGCGGATGACGGAAGTTTCATGATCCGTCTCCGAGAGGACGACGAAGACATACGGCCCGTTTTTGGCGAAGACGATGCCGGCATCGTGGGTCGCGTCAGACCAGTTGCCGGTCTTATGGGCGACAGGTACGTCGGGCGGCAGGCCGGCCCGCAGGCCGTTATCGATGACCTCGCCTTTCATAAGCTCGATCATTTCGGCGCTGGCCGCCTCGCTCACCGCCGCGCCGCGGGCGATAGCCTCGAGCAATAGGCCGAGATCGGCGGCGGTCACCGGCAGGCCTTCCGGGTAAAGGCCGCTGTCCTTGAGCCCTAGCGCCTGGAGCGTGCGGTTGACGTTCGGCGAACGGACGAGGTCCTGGAGGAGCACCGCCGCGGCGTTGTCGCTCACGGACATCATCGCCTTCATTGCCTCGGCGATGGTGAGGACCTGGCAGCGGGAAGTACTTCTGGGCGAAAGGCCGAAGCTGTCGTAATACGGCGTGAGCGTCAGCCGGTCCTGCCAGTCAAAAAGTCCGGCCGCCTGCTGATTGAAGACTTCCAGCATGACGAAGAGCTTGAAAATGCTGGCGGCGTTGAAAAGGCGGTCGGCGTTGTGGGCGGCGCCGGCGCCCGTGCTCAAATCCTTGACGAAGAAGGCGTAATCGTCAGCATGGCTTCCAAGGGCGTCGAGCAGGCGTCTTTTCAAGGCCGCGTCTTCGGCCAGCGGGTCCGGCTCGAAAGGCGCCGGCGTCGGAGGCAGGCCTCTGGGGGTGGCGCGGAGGTCGGGTGTGGGCGTGGGGGTAGGCGTGCTGGACGCCCCCTCGAGGCAAGCGCTGGAGATGACCGTGGGGCCCGGGGTTGCTGCGAAGAGGCCTGTCGTCCCTTCCAGGGTAGGGAGGGGCGTTGGCGTGCGCGCTAGGCGGCCAGGGCC
>DATMBD010000024.1:0-4165 GCA_035559355.1 Dehalococcoidia bacterium | reverse complement strand
TCTGACCTCGTGTGCAGCGGCTTTCTACGCGTGGTAACGCACCCCGCTGTCTTCGTACCTCCGAGTCCCCTTGACCTCGCGCTGACGTTTGTCGACAGGCTTCGGACTCAGCCCAACTGCGTCCAGGTGGCGCCGGGTCCCCGCCATTGGAGCATCTTCACCTCGCTCTGCGCCGAGAGCGGCGCGCGCGGCAGGCTCGTGGCGGACGCCTACTTCGCCGCGCTCGCGATAGAGGCCGGCTGCGAATGGGTGAGCATGGACGGCGATTTTGGCAGGTTCCCTGGCCTGCGCTGGCGGCGCCCCTTCAGCTGGTCGTCGTGAATGGCATCGGAGGCTATCAACGATGATTGGCAGACAAACGGATGGGGGCCGGCGCCCATTCGTCTATCCGTTCGTCTGCTTCCTCTATCCGCTGGCCGGCGCGCACAGTAGGCTGTCAGCGGATACCTGGGGCGCGTGAAGGGACGAACGTAGGCGAGACGGCAAGCCATCTCTTTATCCGTTCTCCATCCGCTGACATACGGGAGCGATACGTAGCTAAGACAGGAGCAGGCTCGAATGAAGCGCAGCACGGACCGAATTCTCACCAGCCACGCGGGCAGCCTCCACGGAACGCCGGAGCTCATTCAGCTCATGGGCGAGCGCCGCGGCGAAGCCCCGGGCCCCGAGCATCAAGCCATCGTCAAGAAGGCGGTCGCCGACGTCGTGCGGCTGCAGGCGGAGAACGGCGTCGACGTGGTCAACGACGGCGAGTACCCCAAGGGCCTGCTCCTCGGCTGGATGACCTACGCCCGCACCCGCCTCGCCGGCATCGAGCAGCGGCCCCTGGCCCCGGGCGAGACCGCCGGCAACCAGTCGATCACCGCCCGCGAGCAGCGCTACTTCCCGGACTACTTCAACTCCATACAGCAGCAGGGCGCCGGCGCCTTCGCCCGCACGGCCGTCTACTGCGTGGGCCCTCTCAGCTACATCGGCCAGGCCGATACCCAGCGCGATATCGACTACCTGCTCGAAGGCATGAAGGGTGTCAGCGTCGAAGAAGGCTTCCTGTCCGCGCTGGCGCCGGGCACCATCGAGCACTGGCTGCGCAACGACTACTACAAGACGGACGAGGAGTTCCTGTTCGCCATCGCCGACGCGATGCACGAGGAATACAAGGCCATCGCCGATGCGGGCCTCATTGTCCAGCTGGACGATCCCGGCCTGCCGGACGGCTTCCAGATTCACCCGGACCTTTCCGTCTCGGAATATCGGAAGTTTCTGGAGCTGCGCATCGAAGCCACTAACCACTCGCTCCGCGACATCCCGGAGGAGAAGGTCCGCCTGCACATGTGCTGGGGCAGCTCCCACCATCCTCACACCCAGGACATCCCCCTTTCGGAGATCATCGACCTCATCTACAAGGTCAAGGCCCAGTGCTACTCGATCGAGGCCGCCAACCCGATGCATGACTGGGAGTGGGAGGTGTTCGAGGACCACCCGCTGCCGGACGGCAAGATCCTCATGCCCGGCGTCCTTGGCCACTGCTCCCGCGAATTCGTGGAGCATCCACGCCTCGTCGCCCAGCGACTCATCCGTTACGCCAACGTCGTCGGCCGCGAGAACGTGATCGGCGGCACCGACTGCGGCCTGAGCCGCGTGGCCCATCCATCGATCATGTGGGCGAAGTTCCGGGCCATGGCCGAAGGCGCCCGCATCGCTACGAAGGAGCTCTGGGGGAAGTAAGAACGCGCGGCGTGCCGGTGGCGTGCTTCTCGACGCTGGGCTCGGCCGGCGGCCGCGCCGTTGATGTTCCTCGTCTCTCGCGGACGTATATTGGGGCCAGAGCCCTGCTTACGGCGCTATGAAAGGATTCGCATGACGGCTTTCAATATCACGGTGCTGCCCGGGGACTACATCGGGCCGGAGATCGTCGCCGAGGCCCGTCGCGTCCTCGACGCCGTGGGCAAGCGTTTCGGCCACGAGTTCCGGTTCAAGGAGGCGCTCGCCGGCGGCGCCGCCTACGACGCCTTTGGCGAGCACCTGCCCACCTCCACCCTCGCCGCCTGCGAGTCTGCCGACGCCATCCTCAAGGGGCCCTTCGGCGGCCCGACGGATGAGGTAAACCACCCGAAATGGCAGGGGGTGGAGCAGAACGCCATCCTGCCCCTGCGGAAGCATTTCGACCTCTACCTCAACCTCAGGCCCATCGTCGTCCCGGACGCGCTGCTCGACCTCTCGCCGCTCAAGCCCGAGTTCGTGCGCGGCACGGACATGCTCATCCTCCGCGAGCTGTCATCCGGCATCTACTTCGGCCCCCGCGGCGAGCGCCTAATCGAGGGGCCGCGCGAGCGAACGATCCGCGAGGTCTGGGACACCGAGCTCTACAACGAATACGAGATCGAGCGCATCGCCCGCGACGGCTTCCGGCTGGCGCAGACGCGGCGCAAGAAGCTGACTCTGATCGCCAAGTCGAACGTTATGTCGACAGGACTCTTCTGGCGCGAGGTCGTCGCGCCCATCGCCAAGGAGTTCCCGGACGTGAGCATGGACTACATGCACGTGGACGCCGCCTCCATGGCCTTGATCGTCAACCCGCGCCAGTTCGACGTCATCGTCACCTCCAACATCTTCGGCGACATCCTTTCGGACGAGGCCGCCGGCCTCTTGCGCTCGCTCGGCATGGGGCCTTCGGCATCGCTGAACGAGAAGGGCTTCGGCCTTTACGAGCCGATCCACGGCTCGGCGCCGGACATCGCCGGCCAGGGCAAGGCCAATCCCTTGGCGATGATCCTCAGCGCGGCGATGATGCTGCGCCTGTCCTTCAACCTGCCGGAAGCGGCCGCCGCCGTCGAGCGCGCCGTCGACAAGGTCCTGACGGAGGGCGCGCGGACGCCAGATCTGGCCTCGCCGGGCGAGGCCGTGGTGACGACGGAGGAGATGGGGCGTCGCGTGGCGGAAGCGGTGGCCGCCGTCTAGGACCAGAACCCACCGCGGCCCGAAAGCCGCGGCATCGGACCGCGGGCAAGGGCCGCTTCCCCGACCGGAGGCGTTTGGGAACCAAACCTCGCCTGCCTACGTCTTGTGCGCTGAAACAAGCACCGCCTCGAGGCGGCGAAGACGGAGGCAGCACCGTGAAGACCAGGAAACTCATAGCCGTTGGCGCTTTAGTGGCCATAGCTGTGGTGGCCGCGGCCGTGGCGCTTGGAGACCGCGGCAGCGACCCCTCAGGGGTGGCAGTCCCGCCACAGCCGCCGGTCGCCTCGAACGAGGGAGCCATCGACATCGACGCCGTCCTCAGCGGCCGCGAGGCGGCGCCTCCCCCAGCGCCGGAACGCCCGAACGCCGCCCAGGGCCAGCCTGCGAAGCAGATCGACCGCGCTGCCTCCGCCCCGGGCGCGCCCGCCCAGCCCGGCGGGAGCCCGGACGCCCTTCTCCAGGATGACGGCCGCAAGGTCGTCCAGACTGCGTCCTTGCGGCTCCAAGTCGAAGAGGTCGGCGGCGCGTTCGAAGAGGTCGGGCGCATCGCCACCGCCGCCGGAGGATTCGTCGCCAGCTCCAGCTTTTCCTATCAGGGAGACGACCAAATCGCCGCTGTGACGGTTCGCGTCCCTGCCACCGCCTATCAGAACGTCCTCTCGGACCTGCGCCGCCTGGCGAAGAAGGTCGACAGCGAAGACTCTAAGGCCAACGACGTCACCGAGCAGTACACGGACCTTCAGTCCCGCCTGCGCAATCTGGAGGCCACGGAGGCCCAGCTCCTGCAGCTGCTCGCCCGCGCCCAGACCGTGACCGACATCATCACCGTGCAGGACCGCCTCAGCGCCGTCCGCGGCGAAATCGAGCAGGTCAAAGGCCGCATCCAGCTCATTGACCGCCTGAGCGAGATGGCGACGATCACCGTCCACCTGCGGCCCGTCGTGGCGGGGGCCGGAGGAGGCGGCGCCACCGGCCTCGGCGCCGAGATCAGCGAGGCGTGGAAAGACAGTCTCGAGTTCCTGGAAGGGGTCGCCGCCGCCGTGGTGTCCGTTGTGGTCTTCCTTTGGTGGCTGCCCATCCTGGCGCTGCCTGCTGCTCTCGTGGCGGCGCGCCTGAGCCGCGGCAGCGGACGGCCAGCGCGCGCCGCCGACTAGCCGCCGCCCGTCTGGATCAAGAGGCCCGTCCGGCAGATGCCGGACGGGCCTCC
>DATMBD010000023.1:0-3055 GCA_035559355.1 Dehalococcoidia bacterium | reverse complement strand
CACCTCCGACACCACCCGCCGCGCCTACGACCTCCTGGCGGAAGCCTTCGGGCCCGGCTTCAACTCCCCCATCCTCATCGTCGCGGACACGCGGGCGAGCGGGGCCGCTGGGGGCGGGCTGGAGCGGCTCAGGGGCGCGCTGGCGTCGACGCAAGGCGTCGCTTCCGTGGCGCAGCCCCAGCTGATTCCTCAGGCGGACCTCGCCCTGATCACCGTCTTCCCGGCCTCCGCTCCCCAAGACGAGGAGACCACAGACCTGGTGCATCGCCTGCGTCACGAGACGATTCCGCCGGTAGCGAGCTCGACAGGCCTCAGGATTCTGGCCACCGGCGGCCCGCCGATCGTGGTTGACTTCTCGGACTACATCGGCGAGAGGCTGGCGTTGTTCATCGGCGCCGTCCTGGTCCTTTCGTTCCTGCTCTTGCTGCTGGTCTTCCACAGTCTGGTTGTGCCGGTGAAAGCGGTGATCATGAACATGCTCTCCATCGGCGCCTCCATGGGCGCGATGGTGGCCGTCTTTCAGTGGGGCTTCCTGGATTTCCTCTTCGGCCAGGGACGGGAAGGGCCGATCGAGACGTGGCTGCCGATGATGGCCTTCGCCATCCTCTTCGGCCTCTCGATGGACTACGAAGTCTTTCTCCTGACGCGCGTGCGGGAGGAGTACGACCGCAGCGGCGACAACGGTCGCGCCGTGGCTGACGGCTTGGCCGCGACCGGCCGCGTGATCTCGGCTGCCGCCGCCATTATGGTCTGCGTCTTCGGCGCCTTCATCCTCAGCGACGAACGGGCCTTGAAGATGATCGGCTTCGGCCTTTCCTTCTCGATCTTCATCGACGCGACGGTGGTCCGCCTCGTCCTCGTGCCGTCGGTTATGGAGCTGATGGGCAACGCGAATTGGTGGGCGCCGTCGTGGCTGGTGCGCTATCTGCCGACGATCCGCGTCGAGACGGCTGAGTACGACGCACCGCTTCCCCGCGGCGCGAAGTAAACGTCGGCTTCACGGCGCCGCGCCGGCTCGAAAAGGAAACCCGGCGCTGGGGCGGCGCTCATGCCCGGCTGTCGCGGCGCCGGGAGCCGGCTGTCTTCGCCTTGTCGCCCTTTAGCCCCAGGGGCCGAGGAACGGCTCGCCCATGTAGGCATCCGGCAGGGCCTCTACCGTCTCCGGCCAAACGGCCTCGACGGGCCTGCGGGCGCTCTGAGGCCGCGGCTTTCCGTCCCAGCCCACTTGCTCCATGTAGTAGTAGAGCTGAACGCAGTGGCCGTCCGGGTCCCAGGCATGGGCTACGTAGTCCATGCCGGGCCGCGTGGCCTCCGGGGGGTTGCGGTCCACCCGCACGCCGTTCTCCTCCAGGAAGTCGCAGGCGTCGCGGAGCTGCTTGTAGTTCGCCACCTGCACGCCGAACGACATCGAGGTCGTGTGCTCGCTCATGCCCAGCGGCCGCCGCAGCGAGATCGGGTAGAGAGCCAGCGAGTGGTGCTCGGTGTTCGTGCGCATGAAGACGATGCGCTCGCCGTTATACTGCGTCTCTTCCGTCTTGATGAAGCCCAGCATGTCGCGGTAGTAGGCTTCGGAGGCTTCGAGGTCCGAGACGAAGATGCTGACGGGGCCGATGCGCGTGATCTTGAACGGCCGCGGCAGGAGGATTCCCTGGACGTTGTACTTCGCCGGCAGCTCCTCCTCGAACCTGTAGCCGGA
Organism: Dehalococcoidia bacterium; assembly: GCA_035559355.1. Classification (GTDB taxonomy): domain Bacteria; phylum Chloroflexota; class Dehalococcoidia; order DSTF01; family WHTK01; genus WHTK01. Next base: position 1,359 of record DATMBD010000023.1, on the reverse strand, counting down.
CTCGAGGTCGATGCCCTTGGCCAGCGCCTCCTGCACTTCCTGGAACTCGTTGATCTGGGGCAGCTGGGGTTCTTCGCGGAAGCCGCGCTCGTACATCGGCCTAGGCTTGCTGTATCCCTCCCAGCCCACCTGCTCGATGCCGTAGTAAAGCTCGTTGACGTGTCCGTCTGGGTCGTAGACGTAGGCGTGCCAGTTGGAGCCCGGCATATCGCGGCCCACGCGCTGCAGCTTCGCGCCCTTTTCGGTGAAGAAGTGCCAGGCGTCGGTCACTTCCTGGAGGCTGCCGACCTGCCACGTAATCTGGTTGATCGTGACCTGAGAGTCGGAGGCGCCGCGCATGGCGTCCATGACCTGCTTGTTGAAGAGCACGAACGTATGATGGTCCGTGTTGTGGCGGGTGAAGACCCCCGGAGTCGTATCGGCGATCTTGGCCCTCTGCTCCTCCGGCAGCCTGGCCGCCATATCGGCGACGTCAGAGACCTTGAAGCCGAGCAGATCGACGTAGAAGCGCTTGCACTCCGCCATCCTGACGACGTTGAAGCCGAAGTGACCGAGCCTCCTGATCTTGAACGGCCTGTCCAGGAGCACTCCACCGACGTCGTATTTCGCCTGCACAGCGGTTGTCATCGCAATTCCCCTTTCGCAGGGCTGTATCCATCCGGCGCAAATCTTGGCCGTGACGCGATTTTATCAGCGCCTCCTCAGGCCGAACAGACGCCCGATCTGCCTCAATGTGACTGTTACCGAGCGCCGGGTCGATGCCTCACAAGTACTGTTACCGAAAAACGAGCGAGGCTATTTTTGAGGCAGCACTCCCCCTTCGGTAACAGTTTCTATCGACGCATCACGGACGCCCAGCGATCAGAGGACGTCGCGCCGGATGACCAGCCTGCGCACGAAGCCATCTTCCTCGACTTCGGCGAGAAGGGTGGCGCCCGTCGAACCCTCGGCGGGGAGCGTCCGTTCGAAGAGCACCGATCTGCTGGAGCCGCCCTCAGGCCGAGCGGGCAGCCGGCGCGCCTGGCCGAACGCCTCCTCCAGGTCGGAAAGGGTAAGCGGTTCGACGAGCTGAACGGCGACATGGGCGATGGCGTCCTCGTTTGGGACGCGCGTAATTTGGCACTCGGCGAAGGCAGGCGACGCGCACTGGCGGTGGACGTCCTCGTCTTCAGCCCTCGCGGCCCCTGCGACGGCGGCGCGCAGGCCCCGAATCGCCTCCACGGCGCTGCTGATCCTCAATCTCCTCCCGGCAGATTGTCCTCGGGGAGCTTCCCGTGGGCGGGGCCGCCCGCGGGCGGCGGGCTCCCGGCAGGCTCGCCGGCCTCTCCGGAAAGGACCGGCGGTGTGGGCGGCGGGCTA
>DATMBD010000022.1:0-3690 GCA_035559355.1 Dehalococcoidia bacterium | reverse complement strand
GAGGGCGACTTGTAGATCGTGGGACCACCGTGAGACAGAGCGATGACCATCGTCTTCCTCCTTAGGAGGCTTGGCCTGCCAGGCAGGATCGCGGCGGCGGTGCGCCGGTCAGGGCCCAGTCTACTCTTGACCTTGGCGCTTTTGTAGACGAAGACCGCGCGTTTGCTAGCATCGGCCTATGCGGCCTCGAAGGAGCGCCAGGGCGCGGCTTCCGTTACTGGCTGTCGTGATGCTCTTGGCGGCGGGCTTCCTCCTCGCGGCGCTGCGCGGTGGCCCGGAGAGGCGCGAAGGCGTGAGCGTCGCAGCGGTGGCCGATCTCCAGGCATCGGCGGAGGGGACGCCCGCGCCAACGCCCGCTGCCTGCCCGGCGTGCGGCCAGGACGAATCCTACTGGCGCCGACTGACCCAGGTCGCGCCTCCGGCCCTTCTGGGGCAGTCTGCCGCCCTGATCGAAGGCGGATGCGGTCGCCAGCTCTACGGCCTCGATTCCCATTCCCGACGGCCGCCGGCGAGCCTGGCCAAAATCGCTACCGCGCTCGTGGTGGTCGAAAACGCCCATCTTTCGGATGTCGTCGACGTCACGGTGAACGGCTGGGAGCTGACCGTTCGCGACGGCTCCTCGATCATGGGGCTCGAAGCCGGCATGCGGCTCACCGTCGAGGATCTGCTCTGGGGGCTGCTCCTCCTTAGCGGCAACGACGCCGCCATCCAGCTGGCCGAGCACCTGGGCGGCGAGCGGCGGTTCATGGATCTCGTCGAAGCCAAGGTCAGGAGCCTGGGCTTGCGCGATACGCGCTTCGCCAACCCGCACGGCCTTGACGCGCCGGACAGCTACACATCCGCATTCGACATCGCCGTCCTCGGCCGCGCGCTTCTGCAGACGCCGGTCTTGCGGCAAATGGTCTCGACCCAATTCCACGCTGCCTCCTGGACCAGCCGCGGCATCTGGAACGGGAACTGGTTGATGTACATCTACCCGAACGTCGTCGGCGTGAAGACGGGCTTCACGGAAGCGGCCGGCGGCACGATCGTCGCGGCCGTCGAGCGCGATGGACGGCTCTTGATCGCGTCAGTGTTGAACAGCGCCGACGTCTTCTACGATTCCATGCGCCTCTTCGATTGGGCCTTCGCGAACGTGCCGCCAGCCTGCTAGGAAGGGCGCCTATACTGCACGGGGAGGGGCTCGTGTATAGACCCACCACGCAGACGCGGATCGCGGCGCTGGTCATCCGTTGGTTGCTTCTGGCGCTGTGCGTCTGGCTGGCCGCTGAAATCGTCGCCGGCATTCACCTGGAGGGGCTGGAGAGCACGCTGGCGGTGGCGGCAATCCTCGGGCTCTTGAACCTTTACGTCCGGCCGATCATCGTCTTGCTGTCGCTGCCGTTGACCATCCTCACGCTCGGCCTGTTCCTGATCGTGGTCAACGCCGCCCTCCTCGGCATCGCCGACCTCCTCGCCAACCTCTTCGACCTCGACTTCGCCATCGAAGGCGTCGGGGCGGCGCTGTTAGGGGCGCTGATCATCAGCATCGCGAACCTGGTGCTGAGCGCGTTCGTGAACGCGGACCGTTTAGCCCGTCAGATCAGCGGCCAATGGTAACGCGGCATGCCTGGACGGCCTCCTGCGGCCCGTGCGCATGTCTCCTATGAACCCCCTTGTGTAAGATCGGCGCGAGGAGGTCTGGAGCATGAATGACAGCGAGTACCGCTCGTTGGTCGAGCGCGATATTGCCCACCTCATCCACCCTCAGTACCTGCAGGGCGACCAGCGCAACGCCATCATTTTCGTCAAGGGTGAGGGGTCCATCCTCACCGACGTTCGCGGCAAGCAGTACATCGACGGACTCTCCTCCCTATGGAACGTCGCCGTCGGCCACGGCCGCCGGGAATTGGCCGAGGCAGCCGCGAAGCAGATGACGGAGCTGGCGTTCGCCAACGGCTACACCGGCTATTCGAACATCCCGGCCATAGAGCTGGCGGAGCGCCTTTGCCAGATCAGCTACCCGAACATGGACGCCGTGTTCTTCGCCAACAGCGGCTCCGAGGCGAACGAGGTAGCGTTCAAGCTCGCCCGCTTCTACTGGTACCTCAAGGGCCGCATGGAGAAGGTCAAGATCATCACCCGTCACCAGGCCTACCACGGCGGCACTCTAGCGACGACTGCCGCGACAGGCATACCGGCGTTCTGGCGTGGCTTTGGGCCATTGGACCCGACCTTCATCCGCTCAACCGACATCCATCCCTACACGTCTTGCACGGAGCAATGCGCCATCGCCACGGAGGAGACGATCTTGCGGGAGGGGCCGGACACGGTGGCGGCGGTCATCGCCGAGCCCGTCCAGGGCGCAGGCGGCGTCATTCCGCCCGGCGCCGACTACTTCCCGAAGCTGCGGGAGGTCTGCGACAAGCACGACGTGCTCCTGATCTCGGACGAGGTGATCACGGGATTCGGCCGCACGGGCCGCTGGTTCGCGTTGCGTCACTGGAACGTACAGCCGGATATCGTCACCTTCGCCAAGGCGGTGACGAGCGCGTACGTGCCCCTGTCCGGCGCCATCGTCTCGCGCCAGATACATGAGGCCATCCTCGCCTCCGAAGCCGACCGCTTCATGCACGGCTTCACGAACTCCGCCCACCCGACGGCCTGCGCCGTCGGCCTGCGCAACCTCCAGATCTTCGACGATGAGAACCTGGTCGAAAACGCGGCCTCGCTGGGCGAGCGCCTGCACGCCGGCCTGCGCACTCTCCTGGACGAAGACGGCGTCGGCGACGTGCGCGGCCTTGGGTTCATCGCCGGCGTCCAAATCGTCCAGGACAAGGAGAAGATGAAGCCCTTCCCCATCGAGCTGAACGTGGGGCCGCGGCTGGTCGCGGCCTGCAAGGAGAGGGGGCTCATCAGCCGCAACCTGGCCGACAATTACCTCCTCGCGCCGCCCCTGGTAACGACGCCGGAGCAGGTAGACCAGATCGTCGACATCCTGCGCGACTCGATCCGGGAGGTCGTCGCCTGGGCGCGCCGCCAGAAGCCGGAGATCTAGGCAAGCTCCCAGCGGACTCGAACGGGCGGCCGCGTCTAGGATGTCACCCTGGGCGGTGGAGTGCCAGAAGCCGCGGGATTCATCCCGCGAGGCCCGTTTTTGGATGGGAGCACGCCCGCGGGATAAATCCCGTGGCTACGTCAGGGCGGGGCCCTATGGTGCCGGTTAGGAAGCCGCAGGATTCATCCTGCGGGGTCTCTTTTGAGTGGGAAGCAGCCCGCGGGATAAATCCCGCGGCTACCTCGAGACCGCAGCCCTTCGCGATCGAGCGCGCGAAGGCCCATCCCACCGATTCGTTTCCGGCTGAATTGTGACCTACTCGCTGTGGAGATGCGTAGGTTTCCTACTCGTGGCGGAGGGGACGCTCAGCCTGGGTATTCACATAGCGCGTCACGATCTCGATCTGGGTGTCTGGCAGGCGGCGCCATCCGTAGCGCGCCTGCCAGAACGTATTCGTCCCCATATCCGAGCGTAGCTCTGGAAAGCGACGAAAGACTTCCCTCGCCGAGGCGCCTTTGAGGTCGTGGATGGCAGTAGAGAGCAACTTCTCCGCGCCCAGCTGCAGGACTAGGTGCACGTGGTCTTCGATTGCCTCGGCGGCCAACAGGCGAATTGCGGTCTTACGCGCAACATCGTGGAACACCTCCAGCACG
>DATMBD010000021.1:0-2806 GCA_035559355.1 Dehalococcoidia bacterium | reverse complement strand
GATTATCGCCGACGCAAGCTATCTGCCCATCCGCACCGGCGTCTTTCGCTCGATCGCCATGGTTCATGTCCTAAACAATTGTGAAAGGATCCAAGGGATCCTCGACGAATGTGTGCGCGTCCTGTCGCCCGGCGGGATTCTCGTCTTTTCCACATTCGGACCAGCCATGCTGGATGCGGGCCCATTTGGCGCTTTCGCAAGCTCATGGCTGCCAGCTCGCCTCCGAATTCGCCTGAACTCCAGGCTATTCTCCCGGCATCGGCAGTTTCAGTTCGACCCTAAGACAATCAGGGCCGCCCTCGCCAAAAGCGGCCTCATTATTGACGGTGAGGTTGGCTACTGGGATCGCGAGGCCAGCCGGATATGGGCCACACTCCATTACTTACGCCTTTTACAGGCGCCACGGCCTGTTCTACCTCTATGGTCTCCGACGGCTTGGCATCACGGGTCCGCTGTTTCGCTTCCAGCGGGCAGTCACTTGGGTTTTGGAGCGCCAGCGGTTTCATCAAGCGGTCGCCTCAGATGAGGCCGGAGAGGTGATCTACCGAGCACGGCGACCGTCGTGGAGTACTAGATGAGGATCCTCCTTCTCGTACCCCCGGTGCCTCGCAGCCTGAACGCGCCGTGGTTCCTCCGCGAAGAACGACACGCAGCGGTGGATAACACGCCCACGGCCCCGTACATGGCGCCCTCCATCCTTGGCATGGTGCGCCGGGCCCTGCCTCACGCCGAGTACCGCGTCATCGACGCGATGGCCGAGCAGTGGGACGGCGAGCGCCTGGAGGCGGAGGCTCACGCCTGGCGGCCCGACGTCGTCATCGGAATCGTCTGCGCCAACCACCTGGGCGAAGCCGACGAACGCCGCTGCATCGAGCTACCGTACCCGACGATCGCGGTCGTCACCCCCGTGGGCGCCGACATCGCGGAAGCAGTCGCGATGTACCGGCTCAAGACGCGGTATTTCGTGGCCACCGACGAGACCGAGGTGACGGTCACCCGCGCGGTCCAGGCGCTGGCCGGGCAGGCCCCGGTCGAGGAGGTTCCAGGCCTCGTCATCAACGAGGACGGCAAGTGCCGCTTCACCGGGTTTCCCGGCTACAGCGACATGCGGACATACCCGATGCCGGCGTTCGACCTCTTTCCCTTCGACAAGTACAACCGCCTGCAGGACGAGGTGACGCGCTTCCGGCCGGAGTACCGGGACACGGCCATCATCAACGGCATGAAGGGCTGCCCCTTCCACTGCAGCTTCTGCATCGTGGGCGGCGACCTGACGCGGGCCCGGACCAAGACCGGCGAGCAGCTCTTCCGCGAAGTTAAGTATCTCCATGACCACTTCGGCCGTCGCCGGTTCAACTTCCTGGACTCGGAGTTCGCCGCGAACAAGAAGACCGCCAAGGACTTCTGCCGCCTCGTGATCCAGAACCACCTCCGGATCACGTTCGACGTCAAGAACCGCATCGAGTTCTGGGACGAGGACCTCCTGCACCTCATGAAGCAGGCGGGCTGCCAGCGGATGTTCTACGGCATCGAGACGGCAGACCCCAGGCTCCAGGCCGTGATCAGGAAAAACCTCGACCTCGAGAAGGCGAAGAAGGCCGTCGCGATGACGAAACGCGCCGGGATCGAGGTGCATTACTACATGATGGTCGGCATCCTCGGCGAGACACGGGAGTCGCTCCGCCTGAACGCGCGCTTCATCGCGGAGACCAAGCCCGACGGCATCTCCTGGGGCATCCTCTTCCCCGAGGTCGGCAGCCCCCTCTACGAGGAGCTGAAAGCCAGAGGACTGCTGCTCAGCCGCGACTGGAGCGACTACCGCCGCTTCGAGAAGCTCGCCTTCCGCCACGACACGTACCGCACCATGGACGAGATCAAGGCGGCGTCGCTGTGGATGCGCAATCGGTACCGCTGGTACCTGGCGTGGGATTCGTCGCTGCCGCCGCGCACGCGGGCGGCCTACCTGGCGCGGTACCTGGTCGGCGCGGTGAACCACGCGACGTGGAAGCTCACGAGCTGGCACCCGCGCCTCCGTCGCCTGAAAAGCCGCCTCGGGCGGAAGTTTGGCGCCGCGGTCGCGCGCCTGGCCGGCCAGTCCGAGCTCCTCTGATGATCCGCGAGCTGGTGCTGCTGGCGGGGCTGACGCTGCTGACGCGTCTGGTGCCGCGGCTGATCCTGCCCTACGCCGTCAGTTCGGACGCGTACTACCACCTCCTCGCCGCCGACCGCATCCGCGAAAACCGCTTCCGCCTCCCGAAGCGGCTTCGGGGGTTGTTCTTCCCCGGGCCCTACGATTACCCACCCCTCTTTCACTACCTGCTCGCGCTGATCCCGCAGCGCGTGATCCTGGTCGCGGAGCGGCTGGTGAGCCCGGTGATCGACGCGGTCTACGCCGCTCTCGTCTACGTCTTTCTCCGGTGGCTCCTGGTCCACGGGGGCGTGCCGCCCTCGGCCGCCGGGCAGCGGGCCCTGGCGCTGTCGCTCGCCTTCATGGTGTCCCCCGCACTCCTCTACACCGGCCGCGGGCCACGCGCGTACAACGCGAACCCACGCATTCTCTCGGAGTTGCTCTTCGCCGGGGCGATGCTCGCCACGCTCGCGTGGTTCCTGACGACGAGCCTCCTGGCGTTCGCGGGCGCGGTCGTTCTCCTCGCCCTCCTCCTGCTCGCCAGCAAGTTCGGCGCCCAGGTGGTCGCCTTCTTCTTTCCGCCGATGGCGGTGGCGCTCGGCTCCGCAGCGCTGCTCGCGATCCCGGGGCTCGCGTTCCTCCTGGCGGTGGTCGCGACCCGCGGCCACTACCTCCGCG
>DATMBD010000020.1:0-4442 GCA_035559355.1 Dehalococcoidia bacterium | reverse complement strand
CGGCCCACGCCACAACGCCTTCTAGTACCCGCTGCCTATGTAGGCCTTGTGCAGGTTCCAGTCCCCTTTGATGTAGCCATCTAGGCCCGTAATCACCAAGTCCCTGACCTTGGGCTTGACGAGGATGTAGGTCACGGGGTTGTAAAGCGGCACCACGCCCGCCTCATCGACCATGAGCTTGTGAGCCTCGTCATAGAGGTCAAGGCGCCTGCGTTCGTCCGGCTCAGCCGCAGCTTTCACGACGAGCTGGTCGAACTTTGCGTTGCTGTAATTGGCGTGGTTGTTGAGGGCGCCCGTCGCGAACAGGTCCGGAAGCCAGTTGTCTGGGTAGGGCCAGTCGGCGCTCCAGCGCTGGATCACGACCTGATGCTCGTTCTTGGTGAACATCGCGCCGTAGACCCGCCCCTCGACGTACTCCACGTCTACGTCAACGCCGAGGTTCTTCTTGAGTTGGTCCTGAATGAACTGGCCGACGATCCGGTTCGTATCGTTAGCGACCATGAGGAAGGTCACCTTCGGCAGACCCTGGCCGTTGGGGTAGCCGGCCTCAGCCAGAAGCTTTCTCGCCTTGGCCGGATCGAACGCGTACTGCTCGCCGATTTTGGGGTTGTAGCCCGGCATGCCGGGCGGGATCCAGCTGGTGGTGGGCACGCCGCCGCCCTGAAGCACGCCCTCCACGTAGGCGACGCGGTCGATCGCCGTTCCGAAAGCTTGCCGTACCTTCATGTTGTCGAAGGGCGGCACCTTGTTGTTCATGAACAGCGCAAACGTCGCCAGGTTCGGCTGGATGATTAACTCGTCGTTCAGGGCGGAACCGTGCGTCCGCACCTCCTTCACGGAAGGAGGCGGCACCGTCACGACATCGATATCGCCGGCGAGGTAGGCGTTGTAGGCCGCGACGTCGTCCGCGATGAAGTGGAGCTCCACGCGCGAAAGCTTCGGCTTCTCCCCGGACCAGTAGGGATTCGGAACGAAAACGAGGCGCTCGTTGTGAGACCACTCCTTAAGCATGAAGGCGCCGTTGCCGACGTGGTTGCCAGCCTCGGTCCACTGTGGTCCGTATTTTTCGACGATGTCCTTGCGGACGGGGAATGCAGTCCACAATGAGAGAAGGTTCAGGAAGCTGGGGTTGGGCTGCACTAGCTGGAAAACGATCGTGTGCTCATCCTTGGCCGAGACGCCAACACCAGCGCGGAGGCCGGCGAGCTGCTCGTCGCTGGGCGTGAGCGGGTTGGCCGGCGTGCCCATCGCCGTGTTGTAGGCCTTAGCGCCGGAGATGCCGTGGAAGAAGGAGGCATAAGGGCTGCCGGTTTTCGGATCGAGGGCGCGCAGCATGCTATAGACGAAGTCGTCGGCGGTGACGGGTTGACCGTCGCTCCATTTCGCGTCGTCTTTGATCTTGATCGTGTAGGTGGTGCCATCCTTGGAGATGCCGCCGTTAGCTATTGTCGGCATCTCCTTCGCCAGGTTGGGGACAACCTGGAGCTGGGCGTCGTACGTGAAGAGGCCTGCAAACAGAGACTTGATTATCGAGGTCTCCTGGGCCTGGTTGGCGAGCTGCGGGTCGATGGTCTTCGGTTCGCTCTGAAGCCGAAGGCGGAGCACTTGCTGCTCCGGCGGCGCCATGTCGCCCTTGCTGCCCGATGGCTGACCGCTATCACCCGCACAGGCCATTAATACCGTCAGGCCGACCACGGCCAGCACGGCCATCAGCCAGCGTGGGCTCTTCAAGCTACTGCTCCTCATGATCACAGCCCCTTCCATGCGATCGAACGCAACGGCGCAACGGACGCTCTGGGCGCCGGGCGTTGCAAAGGAGTTATCGGCGGTTTGGAGGCGAGGAAAAGTTGAGGGAAATCCTTATTCTCAGATCGAATCCCGTAAATGGCGGTCTCGCGCCAGCCGTCATGCCCGCGAGGGCGTCCGCTGGTCTGCCTGCGTGCCTGCAGGCGCTGGAGGAGTACGGAATCGGCCGTCCTAACGGGCGTCTACATTCGAGGGCACCTTGGCGTCGGAGATTTCCACTTCCCGGAGCGAACCAAGCGGAAACGCGTCCACCGTGCCCACGTTCAGGAGCTTGTCAGTTCCGCATCGCCAAAGTGGGCGACGTCGGTCTTCAGCGAACCAGTTTCGCGTAGTCATCGAGAGCTGACCAGACCGCCTGCGGCTCGCGGCAGGGGAGGATAAAAATCACGCGGTCGACGCCTGCTTTCGCGGCCTCCGCCACGGCCTCCTCGTTCGGCGGGCAGGCAAACACGGTCACGGCCAACGTGGCAGGGTCCCGCCCGGCAGCTTCCGCCCGTTGGCGGAGGACGCTGACCTTGTCGGCGAGGCCTGGGGGCAAGGCGCCGCGGCCGATGGGCATCCAGCCGTCGCAAAACTCGAGGACGCGATCGAACGTAGTGGGGCCATCGCCGCCCATGTAGATTGGCGGGTGCGGCTTTTGCACGGGCTTGGGGTAGCACCAGGAGCGCTCAAAGCTGACGTAACGGCCGTGGTATTCGGCCTCGTCTTTGGTCCACAGCTCCTTCATGGCCAGAACGCGCTCGCGGAGAACGCGGAACCGGACTTTGAAGTTGGTGCCGTGGTCTTCGACTTCCTCGACGTTCCAGCCGCCGCCGATGCCGAAGATGAAGCGACCGCCGGAAACGACGTCGACGCTGGCGACCTCCTTGGCGGTGATGATCGGGTCGCGCTGAACGACTAGGCAGATGCCCGTCGCCACCTTGATCTCGCGCGTCGCCGCGGCGGCGGCAGTGCAGGCCACGAACGGGTCGTAGGTGTGCAGGTATTCCTTCGGGAGCTGCGGTCCTCCCGGCCAGGGCGTCCTGCGGGCAACCGGAATGTGCGTGTGCTCCGGAAACCACAAAGATTCGAAGCCGCGCTCCTCGGCGCGCTTGGCCAGCTCGCCGGGCTGGGCCGTGTATTCCGTGGGAAAGATTCCTACCGCGTAGCGCATACCTGCCTCCGAACGACGAACGGGACTCTTGGAGGAGAATAGCGCTTCCCGCCTACAGACCGAAGCGCCGGCGCGGCGAGCATTGGGCGTACCTTTGGCTATCGGCGTCTGATATCCTGGGGACGAATTCGAACGCTTGAGGAGTCAACGGCGTGTACGCTCGCGGCCCCAAGGTTCAAGCTTCGACACAAGGGAGGCTCTGGGCCCAGGGCGTCTCCTTCGTGGGGACGCGCCTTGCCCGGCGACGCAGGCCCTCTATCGGAGCGTCTGCGCCGCACCACCCGCCTAGACGCGTCCGCTAAGCGTCTCCCTCTTAATAATTCAGCTACTTTCCTATTTCGTCGCTTTCAGCCGGGCCCTCGGTCCGGCAGCCAGTCTGGTGCTGCGTCATGGCGAATCAAGAGCAGTTGGAACACCTGCGCGAACGCCTCCGCGAACTCGTGGAGGCCGGCGACTCCGCGCACGCCGTGGGCCTCCTGGCTGAGACCCATCCCGCAGACCAGGCTGACCTCATCGAAGAGCTCGAAGAGGAGGAGCGCGAGGCGCTCATCCACGCCATGCCCTCGCCGCAGCTCGCCGAGCTCCTCGAATACCTCAACGATGAGCTGAGGGGCCAGCTCCTCGCAGGCCTTCCTCCCGCGCAGATCGCTCCCGTCCTCGATCAGGTCGACGAGGACGTGGCCGCCGACATCGTCCAGGACCTCGAGCCGGAGCAGGCCCAGGAAGTGGTGCAGCTGCTCGCCGAACGCGAGTCGGTCGAGGAACTGCTGACCTACCCGGAGGAGAGCGCCGGTGGCCGGATGTCGACGGAGGTGGTCGCGCTCAACCGCCACTGGACCGTCGAGGAGGCGATCGAGTTCCTGCGCAAGGAATCGCCCGACGCGAACCGGCCTTTCTACCTCTACGTCGTGGACGAGGATCAGCGCCTGACCGGCATCGTCAATCTCCGCAGCCTCGTCACGGCCGCGCCGGAAACGCCGATTGCGGCGATCACTAGCGACGAAGTGATCAGCGTCGCCGCCACAGAGGACCAGGAGGTGGCCGCCGAGCGCATGCGCCACTACAACCTGCTGGCGCTTCCGGTCGTGGACGAGAACAACCGGCTGCGAGGCGTGATCACGGCGGACAGCGTCCTGGACGTGCAGGTGGAGGAGGCGACGGAGGACATTTACCGCATGGCCGGCGTCGGCGTCCGAGAGCGGGCGTTCAGCCCGGTCTGGGAGTCTGCCGGACGCCGTGTTCCCTGGCTAGCGTTCAACATGGTCTGGGCCTTCGCGGGTGCGACGGTCATCAGCCTTTTCGAGGGGACCCTGGAGCGCCTGGCGGCCCTGGCGATCTTCATGCCCATGATCGCCGGCCAGGCCGGCAACGCCGGCATCCAGACGGCCACAATCGTCGTTCGTTCGATGGCCTTGGGCGAGCTTCAGCCCCAAGACGGCCTCCGCGTCCTTCGGAAGGAATGGGCTTTGGGCCTCATTAAGGG
>DATMBD010000019.1:0-5803 GCA_035559355.1 Dehalococcoidia bacterium | reverse complement strand
CGCGCCTCCATGATCCGGTGCAAGGTGGAGGCGCCCATGAACGCATTCGAAACGCATCCGAGGCGCATGCCCAGACGACGCAGCTCGCTCAGCGCCTCCGCCATTCCTGGCTCCGCTGGGAGCGTTCTCGCCGTGTGCACGCTCGTCTCCAGGAGCTCGTCCGTGAAGCGTTGCAGAGCCTGGGGAGGCGGTTCCAGGTTCAGTTTGCGTTTCAGGGCCTCGGCCACGTAGCGCACGGTTGGCGGCTGGTGCACGAGTCCGGCCTGGGCCCGCCACCGGTCCTCCCATTCCGCGAAGTAGCCTTCGACGGCCTCGATCAGCTGCTCGATCGGCGTGACATGGGGCAGCTCGGCCAGGAGGGCTTCGCGAGCGCGACCATAACAGAACTGCAGCGCACCCGGGTCTTCGGCTGGGGAGCTCCAGAGGGTGCCGCCGATGTCGAAGAGCACGGCGCGCGGCGGTGCCATCTGTCTGAGTCTAGCAGCCGGGCCCGAAACGGGCACGGTTACCGCGGCCTCCAGCCTCCACTCCGGGGACTCAGGCGGAATTCCCTTCTAGCCCGTGCAGCCGGTTCAGGTCGCGATAGCGCGCCGGATCCAGGTCGCGCCCCGCGAGCGCTGGATGGTCGGGCTCGTAGCGGTGAGCACGGAACAACCAGCTCATGGCCATCCCTGCCGGATTGCGGTTGACGAATGGGCTGATCCATTCCCAGACGACCTCGCCACGCCGCGTCACCTCGAACACGCGGCCTGACGTGCCCTCGCAGACGAGGACGTTCTCGCCTGCCAGGCGTTCAGCGCCTGAGATGTGGCCGCTGAAGAATTGTTGCTCCGGCACGCCCACGAACTGCCAGGTCACGGCGTTTGTCTTCGTATCGATTTCGACGACCGCCGACCTGGGATTTGCCGGCCGGTGCATGCCGTTATCGAAAACCTGCACCTTGCCGTCGCGCAGGAAAGTAGCGTGGTGCTGGTGATGGACTTCAGGCGCGCCGAGCTTCCACAGGAGCTTGCCGCTCGCTCCGTCCACGATCCCGATGCGGCTGTTCTGACGGCAGGAGAAGAGGATGTCGCCTTGGGCGTTCACGTCCAGGCTGTTGGTGTGAGTCCACTCGAGGCGACGCTCCAGGGGGCAGAGGGGATCGCGGCGCGGGTCGAGAAGCTGCCACAGGTGGATGCGTCTCACTTCGACGCCGCGAGCGTCCACTTCCAGCACGTCGTCCGAGATCATGGGCGGCAGCCGCTCGCGGATGCGGTATCCGCCCCGGACGGCCGCGGCCAGCTCCGCCGGCAGTTCCACGAACACGGGCATGAGGGTGTTGCCGTTGGGGAGCCGGACGAAATCGTGGTGCATGGCGGGGTTCTCGTACCGCCAGACGACGTTCCCGTCCCAGTCGAGCTCGTGCAGGTGCGTGGCGTTGCCGCCTATGCGACGGATGTTAGCGGCGAACTCCGGAACCGTCCCCGGCGCTATCTGCGGAGCCGGGAGTGACGCATCCGTGCCCATGACCAGGAGATTGCCGTTCGGCAGAAGCCTTCCGTAGAAGAGGCGGAAGCCCGGCAGCCGCCAGCGGTGGACGATGCTGCCTTCCATGTCGATGAGATAGGCAGAATCGCCGGCCATCGGCGTGACGAGGGTGTACCCCTTTACGCAGAAGTAGGGTTCGTAGTGTGTCAGGCCCGTCTTGCGGAACGGAGACCATCCCATGCCTGCTCCTCCTCGATCCTGTCCGGCGGCCAGCTTCCGTGCTTCAAGCCGCCTTGGGATGGCCAGCTAGGAAACGCCCGTCTGACCTTACCAAAAGGACGGGCACGCAGCAGAGGAGGAGGGAGAAGACTCGACAGCAAGCAGGCGCCAAACGCCTCGCCGCGGGTGGGGCACGGCATCTGGGCCCAGGCTGGGGCGCGGTCGTGCGGGCGCGGCTACCGCTCGCCGAGGCGCGCCCGGCCGGGCGGGTGGCCGGCGTTGCCGTAGCGCTTGCCCGCGGTGGCGCGGATCCGCTGTAGGCTAAGCTCCCCGGCCTTGAAGGAGTCGCTGGTCGGCAAGCTAACGACGACGACGCCGTTTTCGTAAGTGACGTTGGCGTCGTTGGCGTCGACAGGGGTATCGAGGACGAGCGAACGCCGGTAGGGGCCGGCGTTCCATTCGTCTTGGAGCACTTCCTTGTCACCCTTGAAGGCCCCTCGCGCCGATCCGTCGAGGACCAGCCTGCCTTCCGCGTCGAGGGTGACGCGGATGTCCTGCGGTTCCAGGCCGGGCATGGGCGCCGCCACCATGAGGCGGTCATTGCTCCTGTATACCTTCACGGGCACGCGCTGCTCAGTCTCCTGCATGATCAGCCTCCATTCGGGTGGCGCGAGGGTTTCGCGCCTAGTTGAGGCTACGCGTAAGCAGGCTGCATTCGGATAACGAGCAGCCTCAGGCGCCTATCGAAGGCCACGAGGCGGAAGGCCGAGCTCCAGCCTTGACAGCAGGAGGCGCCGCCGCCGACCAGGTCGGCGCGTCCGCCTCCCCGCGCCGAGAGCGGCCAACGAGACCGCCACGCTATTGACCCTGCCTTCGCCGCCGTGCTTAGACTGGCTGGCGATGGCCGAATTTCGGCGAGTGGGCGCGCAGAGCGATTTCGCCGAGGGCTTGGTGCGCGTTTTCGAGGTGGATGGAATCGACGTGGCCGTCGTGCGCCACGCGGGCGAGTACTTCGCCTTCTCCGGACGCTGCCCCCACGCCGGCTACGCCTTCAACTTCACGCGAGTGCGCCCAGGCGACCGCATCCTCTGCAGCTCGCATCTGGCCTGGTTCGAGCTGCGAACAGGCAAGGTGCTCGACGGCCCCACCGACCGCGACCTCGAGGTGTACGAGGTGCGTGTGGAAGGCGACGACGTGCTGGTACGGGCGGAGCGTCGTTAGCGGCGAGGCCTCTTGCCAGCGCTCTTCCTCCGGTGAGGCGCCGCCGCTTCCAGATTCGTCTGTCGGCGCTACTGCGCTACTGAAAGTTGCGCGGCACCAGGAACGACCAGTCGGCCGGGGAAGCGCCGCCCTCGCGCATCACCCGCAGGGCCCCGAGCATGAGGCGCCCGGTCTTCGTCTTGCGATAGAACCAGGCCTCGCCGGCGTGGGCCTCCGGCACGTGGTCCACCAGGGCCATGGCCGCTTCCTCATAGTAACCGCGGATGTCCTGGGCGACGAGGCGCGGCACGCCGAGCTTCAGCAGCTCCTCCCACGAGCCCGACTCCACCAAGCGCACGAACACGCCGATCGCCTCCGGCACCCCGTCGGGCCCAAAGACCTTGCCCACGACCGTGCGGCCCGTGCGCTTAAGCTGCCGCTCGTATGCCGGCCGGAGCCCAATGGCCTCATCGACGGGCTCAGGAAGCGACGCATCGAAGCGAGGCGGGAGGGGACAGGCAAGCGGCTCCACGCCGTCGTCATCGATCGTCTCGGGGAAGTCCTCGAGGACGGGCCCCGAAGGACGTTCGAGGAGCGAGAGGGCCGCGTCGAGGACGCGGCGTTGGAACGCGGCGTCGCCCGGTTTGCCCAGCGGGCGGCCGAGCGGGAACTCACAGTAGAGCGCCCGCGGCGGGCGGAGGCGCTCGGTGACGCCCCGGATGGACGAAATCTGGACGGTGCTGAGGCCGCCCGCTTCGAGGACGTGAGCGAGCGTACCACCGGTACGCGTGCACAGCGGTCAGACGGGGGTCAGCAGGACGGCATCGACGCCGTCTTCGCGCAGGAGCTTGGCGGCGGCCGGGCCCGAGTCCAGCCGGATGGTGGTCATGGTCTCGTCCTGGGCGCCCAGAAAGGCGAGATGGATTCCCGCGACGCTCCCGATGACGCCTTCGGCTGCCATCTCTCGCAAACGGTCGATGGGGAAAACGACGTTCGGGTCGGCAATGAAGCCGGTGCGGTCGAAGTTTGGGCTGATGTGGCCCAGGACCAGGCCCTCAGTGCCGGCCGGCAGCACGCGGAAGCTCTGGTCGCCGCCCAACCATTTCGCCTGGCCCTCCGTGCGCAGGGCGGCGGTCGTAACGACGGCGATGCGGGCCTCGGAGAGCGGCTTCCGCAGGGGAGTGAACGCCGGCTCCTCGAAGACAGGGACAGGCTGATTGGCGTTTGCCGCGCGGATATCTTTGTCCGGCATGGTCAGACGCCCACGTTAAAAACCGGCTCGCCGATCCCGACTTTGGGCCAGCGCGCGTCCTGCGTGGCGTCTAGCCAGCTCGCGGAGCGAGGCAGGATGACGCTCCCGGACCGCGTCCTGTAGACCTCCGGTTGGTCGACGCCGGGCGGCGTCTGGCCGTGGTCGCGCAGGGCTTTCGCCGCGTTAATCAAGCGGCGGCGCGTGCGGATGATCATCGAATCGGAGGTGCCCAGGTGCTCGTGGGAGCGGTCGTATATGGGCCCCATGCTCTCGGTGACGGCTTGGTCCTGCTGAAAGATGCCGCCGATGCCGGTGTAGTTGACGCCGCTGCGCTGGGCTTCGCGGTCGATCTCGTAGTCATTGGCGGCGTTTTGGGTCAGGCGCCAGCGGCCGAGCCAATCCGAGGTGAACGGGAGGTACTCGAAGCCGTTGCCGCGGCGGCCGTTTGAGGCGACGTCCTGGGGCCGGCCGCTGGCCGCATTGCGCTCCGTCTCGCGCTGGCCTCGACGGCCGATAGACCGTGACGCCGGCACGGTCATGCTCCAGTACATGACGTGGTCGTCGTCGACGGGCACCCAGGCGCGAACGTGGACGGCGACGCCGAGCGTGCCCGTCGGGATCATGGTGTAGCAAGGGAAGAGGAAGTTGGCGATCCGCCAGTAGTAGGTGTCGGCTTCGGCAGGCCGGTAGGCGCCGTAGGTCGTGCCGAACTCGGTGTCGTGGACGTCGTAGCGCGGGGCGCGGTCCTTGACGCCGTAGTAGTCGAAGCTTCCGGGCACCGCCTCCTCCGGCTTGACCGTGCCGAGATGGAGGAAGCTCAGGTGGCTGGTGTCGATGTCGCCTTCCAGGGCCTGCATCCAGTTGCAGTCGCGCAGCACCTTCTGCAGGCTCGTGCGGCCGGAGGGGAGCATGTTTGCTTCCAGGTGCGGCAGGGGCGGCGGCACCTCACGAGGACCCATGTAGACCCAGACGACGTCGTTGCGCTCCACGCATGGGTAGGCACGGGCTCGAACCTTCGCCCTGAAATTGCTCTCCGCCGGCTCGGACGGCATGTCCACGCAGCGGCCTTCGACGTCGAACTTCCAGCCGTGGTAGACGCAGCGCAAGCCTTCCTCCTCGTTGCGGCCGAAGAAGAGGGATGCGCCGCGGTGCGGGCAGGCGTTCTGGATAATGCCGACCCGGCCGGACGTGGTGCGGAAGGCGATGAGGTCCTCGCCGAGGAGGCGGACGCGAAGCGGCGGGCAGTCGGGAACCTCGAGCTCGCCGGACATGAGGACGGGGAGCCAGTACTGGCGCATGAGGTCGCCCATCAGGGTACCGGGGCCCACCCGGCAAAGCAGGTCGTTGTCCTGAACGCTCAGCATCGCGCTTCCTCCTCGACGCCTCCAGGCTTACGTTTAACGCGCTTAAGTATGGTGCTTGTGGCCGGATTCGCCTAGCCCATGCGCTCGCTTCAGCAAGGCTGCTCCCGTACGAGTGGCACGCAGAAGTGATCCATTGAGTGTGTAAGACGGGACCTTCGGTTAAGGTGAGTTAACCAACAACTCATTAGTCCGAAGGAGGTCCCGTCCATGTCGATCGTAGCGCCTATTGCGGTCCAAAAGCTTGAGGCGATCCGGTGCGTTTTGAGGGCGATTCGTGCGGCCAGCCGTCGCTGCATGCAGA
>DATMBD010000018.1:0-3472 GCA_035559355.1 Dehalococcoidia bacterium | reverse complement strand
TCTAGGGGACGGAACGTGCGGGGTGCAGGCTACAGGGTACAGAGTACGGAGGGCAGAGGGACAGAGGGCAGAAGGGCAGAAGAGCAGAACGGCAAGAGGGGACCGTGAGCGGCGCCGTCTATGATGGCTGCGTCAAGGACCAAAGGAGGAGACGCGAATGCGCATCGGCTTCATAGGACTGGGAATCATGGGGCGGCCCATGGCGAAGCACCTGCTCGCCGCTGGTCATAACCTCACGGTGTGGAACCGCAGCCGGCCGGGGATCGACGACCTCGTGGCCGGAGGCGCCGCCGAAGGCGCTTCGCCGGCGGATGTCGCTGCCCGCAGCGAGGTCGTCTTCACGATGGTGGGCGATTCGCCGGACGTGGAGGGGGTCTCCCTGGGGCCAAACGGCATCGCTGAGGGCGCCAGCGCGGGCCTCGTGCACGTCGACTGCACGACGATGTCGCCGGCGGTGACGCGGTCGATAGCGGAGCGATACGCCGCCAGGGGCATCGAGCTGCTGGACGCGCCGGTGAGCGGAGGCGAGGGCGGGGCGATCAACGCGACCCTCTCGATCATGGTCGGGGGCAAGCGTGAGGTGTTCGAACGCTGCCTACCGTTGCTCCAAGTCCTTGGCAAGACGATTACCTACTGCGGGCCGTCCGGGGCGGGGCAGACGGTCAAGCTCTGCAATCAGGTGGCTGTGTCCGTGACCAACCTGGCGGTGTGCGAGGCGTTGGTGCTGGCGGCCAAGGCCGGCGTCTCGCCCAAGACGATGCTCGAAGCCATAAGCGGCGGGGCGGCGTCCTCTTGGCAGCTGCTGAACCTGGGGCCGAAGATGCTGGAGGGGGACTTCCGGCCCGGGTTCAAGGTCTGGCACCAGCAGAAGGACTTGCGCCTGGCCCTCGAAGTGGCGCGGGAGAACGCCTTGCCTTTGCCCGCGACGGCGCTCGTCGCCCAGCTGTTCGCGTCCGTGGAGGCGGACGGCTACCGTGAAGCGGGCACCCAGGCGCTGGTCAAGGCGCTGGAGAAGCTCGCCGCCGTGCAGGTGAGCGGGAAGGCCTGACCAGCCCTTGCCCAGTATCTGAGGGCAGGTGACGCGTGCGAGCGGATCGAGCATAATCCTGCAATCTTTCCGCCGGATCACCAGGAGGGCCCAGCCATGCCAGACGAGAGCGACCTCGGAGCCAACGCCGAAGCAACAACCGGCCTTGAAGCGCTGGTCACTCGGCGGAGCGACGCGGACATGCAGAGCGACCTCGGCGGCTGGACGGTGGCGGCTGCGCCCTCCCAATTCGCTGTTGGCGACGGTCGGCGGCGGGCAACCTCATTCCCGGATTAGCGAATGGTGCTGAGCTTCGACGAAAACTTCAACGTAACCTGGGCGGATCCGGCCGACGCGGAGTCTATCTGGGCCATCGACCGCGTTCATTTCGCCCATCCCGTGACGCCGCTCGGCGAGGACATCTACCGGGTGCTCATCGAGCGCAGCTGGGAGAAGCGGGTGGTCTTCGTCAACGGCTACGCCTACATGAAGGACTTCGCGCCGCCGCCAACGCCGCCGGAAGTGCGCGAGCGCGGCCCGGCCAAGGTCTGGCGCGAAGAATACCTGCCGGTGGTGCGCGAAATCTGCGCTCGCCTGCGCGGACGCGACTACGAGTCGATGACAACGGCGGAGCTGGCCGCGCTGCTGCCTCAGGTTTTCGAGGAGGTGGCCGCGGCCTTTCGTTACCCGACCGTCGTCGCGAGCGCGCTGATGGAGCCCGGCCTGATGCTGGCTGCGTTCTGCGACCGCGAGATCGGCTCCGAAGGCGCGGTGCTCGCCGCCACCTTGCTGCAGGGCTTCGCGAACGCTTCGGCGGCGGCAGGGTTGGGCCTCGGCGAGCTCGCTGCGCTGGCCGCCGCTACGCCCGAATTGGCGCAAGCGCTGAGAGAGGGCAGGTATCACGACCTCGCTTCCCTACCCGGAGGCGCCGAGTTCCTGCAGCGATTCGAGGGGTTCCTGCAAGAGTACGGATGGCGGGCGGAGGAATGGTGCCTCATCCACCTCCCCACCTGGGCGGAGCGGCCGGAGACAGCGCTGATGCTGGTTCGCCGCTACCTCGAAGACCCGTCACGGTCGCCTCTGATGTCCGCGCGGCGGGCGGCGGCGCAGAGGGAGGAAGCGGCAGCGACGATCGAGGCGCGGCTTTCGCCTGAGCAGCGCCAGCGCTTTCGGGAGATGCTCGCCCGTGCTTCCGAGCACGTGCCGATCAGCGAAGAGCGGGCGTTGTGGCAGCTGCTGGGCATCGGCAGCGGGCGCGTCCCGCTTCTCGCTCTGGGCAGGAAGCTCGCCTCCGCCGGCGTTTTCCCGGAGCCGGACGACGTCTTCTTCCTGCGGCTGGAGGAGCTGCAGACGCTGGCGCGGCGGCCGCGATCGTGCCGCGAGATGGTCGCCGAGAGGCGGGCGCTCCACGAGCATCGCCGCGGGCTGAGGCCGCCGGACTCGATTGCGCGGCCGCTGGTCGTGGAAGAGAGGCCGCTGCCGTCGCAAATTGCGCACCGTTACTTCTTCGGAACGCTGGCGCCGCCTTCGGAGGAGCGCGTCGTGCGGGGGAGCCCGGCCAGTCAGGGAGTGGCTAGCGGCCGGGCGCGCGTGATCCAGTCCCTGAGCGAAGCGGGGCGGCTGAAGCCGGGCGAGGTCCTCGTCTGCAGGAGCACCGCGCCTCCCTGGACGCCGCTGTTCGCCATCGCCGCGGCGGTGGTTACGGACGTCGGCGGCATCCTCTCCCACTCCGCGATCTGCGCGCGCGAGTACGCGATTCCGTGCGTCGTGGGCACCCGAGTCGGGACGGCCATGATCCCGGACGGCGCCCTCGTGACGGTGGACGGGACGGCTGGGACGGTCACCATCGCGGCGCAGGCCGGCGTTGAGGGCGAAGCGACGGCCCAGTCTTAGAGGCAGGACGCGCAAGGACCCTCAACTCTCGCGATGCGCTTCCGTCCCCGTTCGCGGCGTGCAGTCTAGTCTTCGCGCGAGGATCGTCTGAGGAAGTCCTCGATGTCCTTGACGATGCTCTCGGTGGCTGGCAACTCGGCCGGGCCGTCCTCGTCCTCCTGCTCAGCGTCGATGCGCTCTTCCAGGGAGCGAACGTAATCGGAGACCTCGGAATTGCGGGCGGTCGCCTCGTTGAGCTGAGCGTCGAAGGCGGCGGAGGCGCGCACCATGCGGCCGAGCGGGACCTGGAGGTCGAGCATGGCGCAGAGCGACTTGAGGAGAGCGAGGGTGGCAGGCGGGTTCGGCGAAGCGGACACGTAATGGGGGACGTTGGCCCAGATCGTGCCGGAAGCAATGTTCTCTTCGCGCAGGGTGACGTTGAAGACGCCGTTGATGCCCGTCGGCCCTTGGTAGCGGCCGCCGCGCGTGTAAAGGCCGGCCCGCTCTTCCATCTCTGGGCTCGGCGCTGAACCGGTGACGCGGATGGGGCGGGTGTGGGGGTAGTCGACGAGC
>DATMBD010000017.1:0-2410 GCA_035559355.1 Dehalococcoidia bacterium | reverse complement strand
GCGTGACGGGTTCGGCTTCCTATGGGGCTTCGCCACCGTCTTTTCCATTCTGGTGTGGCTCGGATCAGCGATCGCAATCATCGTTGCCGGCCTAGTCTTCGCTGCCGTGGGCGGCCGTCAACTGCGCGAGGCCGCGCAGCGCATGACGTCCGACCCCGTAAACGTGGTCATTGGCGCGGTGTTCGTCGCCGTGGCCCTGCCGGCGTTGGCCGCAATCGCCGCCATCACGCTGGTCGGCATCCCGCTGGCTTTGGCCGTGCTCCTCGTCGTCTTGCCGAGCCTTTTGATCCTCGGATACATCGTGGCCGGCGCGAGGCTCGGAGGCGCGATCATCGGACTTGCCAGCGACGCGGAGGCGGAAGGGCATCCGTATGCCGCCACTGCCGTCGGCTTGCTCGTCCTCCAGCTCCTGCTGCTACTCCCGGTCATTGGCTTCCTCATCGCCGCCATAGCCGCGCTGTGGGGCGCGGGGGCCCTGGCCTACGGAGCCTTCAAGGCCGCCGGCGGCCGCGGAGTGGAGACCAGCGCGCCGGCGGCATCAGCCCCGCACGGGCCGCAGCCGGCGGCGTAGATGAAAGCACTTTTCGCGTCCGTACTCCTCGCCCTTGACGGTTCGCGGATGGCAGCAACAGCGATCCCGGCGGCGCTGGAAATGTCGAACCGATTCCATGCGCCGCTGGTCATCCTGCGGGTGGTCAGGCCCCGCGAGCTCAACGACGGCCACGCCGGCCTCGGCAGCCCCGACCTCCGCCGGGAGTACGACGCTCGCCGCTCTCAAGCCGAGGGCTACCTGGAGACGCTGAAGCAAGGGCTGGAGCCGTTGGCGCCGAGCGTTGAAGTGCTGGTCCGGGACGGGGACCCGGCCAGCGTCATCCTCGAGACGGCGCGAGGCCTGGAAGCGCCCCTCATTGTGATGACCGTTCGCGGCAGGTCATCCTCCCGTAAGCGAGGCGGCCTGGGCGACGTGGCCAGGAGCGTCCTTGAAAAGGCGCCAGGTCCGGTGCTCCTCGTCGGGGACCATGCAGGTTATCCCTTAGCAGGTGAGGCGCTGAGCGGCACCATTGCCGCGGGCAACGCGACTTGACGAGCGCGAACAAGGAGAGGAGGAACAGAGATGAGTGCGCTCGAAGACCTCAAGCACGAGCACATCATGATAGGCAGGATGCTTACGGTCCTCGAAAGGCTGGCCGGCGAGGTCGCGGCGAAGCCGAGGGAGACGGCCACGGAGCTGGGAGACGCCCTCCGCTTCGTCAAAGGGTTCGCCGATGCCTGCCACCATTCCAAGGAGGAGAAGGCGTTGTTCCCCATGCTCTCCGCCAAGAACGCCACCCTGGCGCGAGGGCCGGTCCGCATCCTGACGTCCGAGCACGATGCCGGCCGGACGCTCATTTCCCAGATCGACGCAGCCTTGCCCGGCCTGGAACGCGGTGACGAGGAGGCGCAACGCACCATTGCCCGGGACTTGACGCTGTACACGCGCATGCTCCGCAATCACATCGACAAGGAAGAGAACGTCCTGTTTCCCCTCGCTGAGCGCGCCATCACCCCGACAGATGCCGAGCAACTGGAGGAAGCATTCGAGGCGGTGGAGCGCGAAATGGGCGCTGACGCGCACGAGCGCTTCGAGGCCCTGGTCGTAGCCCTCGAAGGGGAGGCGGGTGGCGGCCATGACCATCGCTGAGGCCTCCCTGCCGGGAGAGCACAAGAGGGACCGCGACATGATCGAGGACATACTCTGGGGACTTTGGAATGGCCTCACGGCCTGGCCGTTGCTGCTTCTGCACGTCGTGGGCATCTGGGAGCGGTACCCGGTCTACAACGTGGGAAGAGACGGAGGCTGGTACCAGTTCGGCTTCCTGCTGGGTGCGGGCTCGCCGTTCCTGGGCATGCTAGGCGGCCGTTCGGCGCGTAGCCGCAGCTAGCAGGGCGGGCTCGTCGCTACTCTGGGTGACGGTCGCGCATGCGGCGGGCGATATAGGCGGCCGCTTCCGACCGCCGTCGCAGCCCGAGCTTGTCAAGGATGTTGGACACGTACTTTTTGACGGTCTTCTCGCTGAGGTAGATCTCAGCAGCGATCTCGCGGTTGGTTTTGCCCTCCGCGATTCGCTCCAGGATCTTCGTCTCGTTCTCGGTCAGCTTCGGCTGGTCGTCATGGGGACCTGACACAGCCAGCTTGCGCACCTGTTCGAGCAAGCGTCGCGTGACGCCCGGGTCCAGCAGCGATTCGCCGACAGCCACGCGTTCGATCGCATGCACGATCTCCTCCCCAGACGTCGTCTTGAGGAGGAATGCGGAAGCGCCGGCCATGATCGACGACATGACCGCCTCGTCGTCCGCGAAAGCGGTGAGCATCACCAGCTTCGTGTCCGGCATGTCGGCGCGGATGGCACGGCAGGCCTCGATGCCGTTG
>DATMBD010000016.1:0-12425 GCA_035559355.1 Dehalococcoidia bacterium | reverse complement strand
CACCTCCGCCGCCGCCACCTCCACCTCCGCCGCCGCCACCGCCTGCGCCTACGGCAGCGCCGCCTCTGGCGTCCGTCAGCCTGACGGCAATGGAGTCGGCCATGTTCCAGGCCCATAACGCCGAACGCTCGAGTGCAGGCGTTGCGGGGCTTTCCTTGGACGCTCGGCTCGTGGCGATCGCGCGGGAGCGGGCCCAAAACATGGCGGCTATGAACTGCTTCGCCCACGAGGGCTGCGGGCCCGGTCCGTTCACGCTGCTCAACGCCGCAGGCTACTCATACTCGATCGCCGGCGAGAACATCGCCCGAAACAACTACCCGGACTCCCAGACCGTGGACGTGGCCATGACGGGCTTCATGAACAGCCCTGGCCACCGCTCCAACATCCTCGATGCCCGCTACACGAAGGTCGGCATCGGCGTCGCTGTCGGCGCTAACGGGATGAAATACTTCGCGGTCGTGTTCGCGGGCTAGCGCGACCGACCCTCTTAAGCATGAAGAAGGGCGCCCAGTCGCCCTTCTTCATTTCCCGGTCGTCCTCTCGAGATCCGCCTTGAAGCGCGAGCTTAGGCGGCGCCGGCTGCACTCACCAAGGCATCCATGGCCCGCACCAGCGCCTCGCGCCAACCCTCTCCCATGCGCTCGGACTGGCCCGCCGGCATGCTCTCGACGGAGAGGGGAACCCGCACTTGGTGGCGCAGGACGCTGGCGCCCGCCGGCAGCCTCCGCCCCACGAAGGCACGGTCCAGTTCCTTCCCCGGCAGCATCCGGATCACGATCCCGCCTTCCTCCACCTGCACCGACCCGACATCGGCGGCGCGGGCCAGAAGCCGCAGCCGGACGATCCAAATCAGGTTGCGGGCCGGGGGCGGCAGTTCGCCGAAGCGGTCTCGCAGCTCCTGCTCGATGTCCGCGACCTCGCCGTCGTCTCCCGCCTGGGAGAGTCGCTGGTACACGGCCAGGCGGAGGTTGAGGTCCGGAATGAACGCCTCCGGCAGGTACGCCGTGAGCGGGAGATCGAGCACCACGTCTGGCCGTGCCGATGCCGGCGGCGGCGGTTCCTCGCCGCGTTGCAAGGCTTTCAAGCGCTCGACCGCCTCGGCCAGGAGGCGCACGTAGAGGTCGAAGCCCACGGCAGCCATGTGGCCGCTCTGCTCGGCGCCCAGGAGATTGCCCGCACCGCGGATCTCCAGGTCCTTGAGGGCGATCTGCATGCCCGCCCCAAGCTCCGTCGCTTCGAAGATCGCCTGCAGGCGCCGCTGGGCAGTCTCGGAAAGGGCGTGGCCGCGGTCGTAAAGGAGGTAGGCGTAGGCGCGGACCGGCCCCCGGCCCACCCGGCCACGCAGCTGATAGAGCTGCGCCAACCCCAGTCGGTCAGCCTGGTTGATGATGATCGTGTTCGCGTTGGGGATGTCGAGGCCCGACTCGATAATCGTCGTGCAGACGAGGACGTCGATCTCGCCCCTGGCGAAGGCAAGCATCGTGCGCTCCAGCTGCTCCTCCGGCATCTGGCCGTGGCCGATACCGACCTCCGCCTCCGGCACCAGCCGTCGAACGCGCTCGGCGACGAGCTCGATGTTGTAGACGCGGTTGTGGACAAAGAAGACCTGGCCTCCTCGCTCAAGCTCGCGCCGGATCGCCTCACGGATGATCTGGTCGTCGGACTCGAGGACGTACGTGCGGATCGGCGTGCGGTCCTCGGGCGGCGTCATCATGTTGGAGAGGTCGCGGATGCCCGCCAGCGACATGTGCAGCGTCCGTGGGATGGGCGTGGCCGAAAGCGTTAGCACGTCCACCTCGCGGCGCATTTGCTTGAGGCGCTCCTTGTGGGCGACGCCGAAGCGCTGCTCCTCGTCGATGACGACGAGGCCCAATTTCTTGAACTCCACGTCCTTCTGGAGGAGGCGGTGCGTGCCGATGACGATGTCCGCGGCGCCGTCCTTGATCGCCTCCACGACCTCGCGCTGCTCCCTGTCGCTCAAGAAGCGCGAGAGCATCTCGACGCGCACGGGCAGGCCGGCGAGGCGTTCGCGGAAGGTGTTGAAGTGCTGCTGCGCCAGCACCGTCGTGGGCACCAGGACGGCGACTTGATAGCCGTCCATAACCGCCTTGAAGGCGGCGCGGATTGCAACCTCCGTCTTGCCGAAGCCGACGTCGCCGCAGATGAGGCGGTCCATGGGCCGCGGCTGCTCCATATCGGCTTTGACGGCGTTGATGGCGGCGATTTGGTCGGGCGTCTCGACATAAGGGAAGGATGCTTCCAGCTCCTGCTGCCAGGGAGTGTCGGGCGAGAAGGCGTGTCCCTCCAGCACCTGACGGGCCGCGTAAAGGTCCAGGAGGTCGCGGGCGACGTCGGCGACGGCGCGGCGTACCCGCTCCCGGGCGCGATGCCATTCGCCGCTGCCCAGGCGGGTGAGCTCCGGACGCGCCTCGCCGGGCCCCACGTAGCGGGCGACGCGGCCGGACTGGTCTACGGGGACGAAGAGGCGGTCGCCCTGGGCGTAGGAGAGCTCCAAGAACTCCTTCTCCACCCCGTCGACCTCCCGCAGCACGAGGCCGGCAAATCGGGCGATGCCGTGGTCCAGGTGGACGACGTAGTCGCCGGGCGTCAAGTCGGCGACGAGGGAGGAGCGGTCGGGGCCGGGGGGACGCAACGCCCGTCTTTGCTTGACGAAGCCAAAGACCTCCGCGTCGGTCAGCAGAGTCAGCGCAGATGGCCCGCCGTCAGCTTTGCCGAGCCGCAGCGTCCAGCCGTGAGGCAACGAACCCTTGAGGAGTTGGACGCTGCCGGGCGCTGCTCCTTCCGGCGCGTTAGGAACCAGGCGCGCGCCGACGCCTTCGTCTGCGAGGATGCTCTGGAGGCGCCCCGCCTGCTGGGAGACGATCACGGCCGACTCGCCGCGACGGAGGGCCTCGGCGAGGTCACGGGCCAGGACGCGCAGGCGGCCTCCGTAGCCGGACGCGGGCGAAAACGGCGGCCGCAGGGCCCCGGCCGCTTCCGTCGCGAATCGGGAGAGTTCGATCACGGGAAGGCGATCCAGACGGGGCTGGAGGTCGCTCCAGTTCGCCTGCGCGGGCGGCAGGCCCTTGGGCAGCAGACCCCGCGCCTCGCGTTCGATGCGCATCGTCGCTGTCTCGGATACGTACTCATCCAGGGCGCGGAGGAGGTCTTCCCTCTCGTCGAGGACGACGGTCGCGTCATCGTTCAGGTGGTCGAGGAGGGAGTACGGGGACAAAAGGGCGGGCAGAAAGGACGCCGGCGGCGGCAGCACGCCTCGGGAGAGGCTCTCCAGTTCCTCCTGCAAGCGCATCGCCGTCTCTTCTTCGCAGGCCGTGAAGTCGATTGACTGGAGGAGGGCGGCGACGGCCCGCGGGTCCGGCTGCACGTCGCGAGCGGCGTTGAGCTCCACGTAGGCCACCCGTTCGGTGGAGCGTTGCGTCTCGGCGTCGAAGAGGCGAATGCTTTCCACCTCCGGGCCGAAGAACTCGATGCGGGCTGGTGAACCCGCCTGCGGCGGAAAGACGTCGACAATGCCGCCGCGGCGGGCCGCCTGCCCCGGCGCTTCCACCAGGCTGACGACCTCATAGCCGGCGTCCTGTAGCCGTCTCAGGAGCTCCTCGGGCTGAAGGCGGTCGCCGATGGCGATGCGGGAGACCGCGCGGCGCGCGGCCTCGGGCGAGAGCGTCCGTTGGGCCACAGCCTCCACGGAGGCGACGATCACCGGGTTTCGCCCGGCGTGGAGGGCGGCGATTGCGTCCAGGCGGGCACGGACATCCCAGGGGTCCTCGGCGGCGCGCTCGTAGGGGAGGAGGTCGCGCTGAGGGTACAGACGCAGGCGTCCAGCGTGCTCGGCTCCCAGCCAGGCGGCCAGCTCGTCGGCGAGGTCGCCTGCACGGGCCGCTTTCGGGACGACGATGAGAACCGCGCCACGCGCCCTCGAGGCGATTGAGGCCAGGACGGCGGCTTTGGCCGCATCGCCGACGCCGACGAGCAGCCGGCCGCCGGGAGCCGGACGAAGCTCGCCCAGGACGGCGTTTACGTTGTCGAGGAGCCGGGACAGATCCATGAGGGGCTTCTCCGGCTGGCACGCCAAAATGGCCCCGTGCGCGGTTCTGGGGCCTTCCGGACCCCCTTGCCTGCGGGGGGCCTCTCACCCAGTTTACCGTCCCAGGAGGGTCAAGGCCCTGCAGTCCACCGCCCGAAGTCGAAGCCGTCCGGAAGGTGGACGTAGTGGAGCCGCACCGGGCCGGCCGGGTAGCGCGTGACGTGGCCGCGACCGCGGAGATCGTCCGCGATGAAGCTTTCGCCGGGCCCGAAGCGCCGGGCGGAACCGTCGCTGCACTCGATCTCGAGCGCGCCCGATAGAACCGTCACCAGTTGCCGGCGAGGGGCTGGATGCCAGTCCTGCGCTCCGCTGACGCTGACGACGCTGAAGCCCGTCTGCAAAGCGGGTACGAATGCCGTCACGGCGCGCTCTCCTGGCGTCTCGACCGGCAGGTCGATTTCCTCGATATGGGATTCGCCGTCGGCGCTCGCGTAGATGCGCGTCAGCTTCATTTCGTGTCTGGTCCTCCAAAGCCGCCGCCAGGCCCTTGGCTGCGGTTGTGCACGTCCATGGCCCGCTCCCAGCCATCCCGGATCACCGCTTCGACCGCGTCGCAGGCGCGTTCGATGGCCTCCTCCAGCCGTGCCTTCGATTCGCCCTCGGGCGCCGAGAGCACGTAGCGCATGACGACGTCCGGATCCCACGAAGGCACGCCGTGGTGCAAAGGCCTGCCAATTCCGACCCGGACCCGTCCGAAGTCGGTGCGGCCGATAGCGTCGATGATCGATTTGAGGCCGTTGTTGCCGCCGTGGCTCCCTTCTGGGCGCAACCGCAGGCGGCCTTCCGGCAGGTCGAGGTCGTCGTAGACGACGATGACGTTTTCGGGCCTGATCCGCTCCCGGGCCATGAAATGCTGCACGGCCCGCCCGGAGGCGTTGTAGAACGTCTGGGGCTTGACGAGGATCGCCTCGGCTCCGGCGATGCGCCCCTTGCCGGCTTCGGCGAGGTTTCGCTGCCAGAAGCGGGGGCCTTTCAGATCGATGCCGTGGCGGCGGGCGAGGGCGTCGATGGCGCGAAAGCCGGCATTGTGGCGCGTGGCCGCGTATTTCGGCCCTGGATTCCCAAGCCCGACGACGAGATATCGGGATGCCTCGCCGGCTCGCGCGTCCTTGCCCAAAGGCTCAGCACCTCGAAGCCGGGCCGGCGCGAAACGCCGTCATGTGTCGCCATCGGCGGCGAGACGAAAGCGGCCGCCGGCGCGCCCCAGTTCCTCCTCCAACAGGGCGCGGAACCGGGAGACGACGGATTCCAGGTTGACGCTTTCCACCTCCGGGTATTCGCGGGCA
This sequence comes from Dehalococcoidia bacterium, assembly GCA_035559355.1. Classification (GTDB taxonomy): domain Bacteria; phylum Chloroflexota; class Dehalococcoidia; order DSTF01; family WHTK01; genus WHTK01. The sequence goes on along the minus strand of DATMBD010000016.1, from coordinate 7,034 downwards.
AGGCGGGCCAGCACGTCGAAGCGGGCTTCCGGTGCGTCCAGAAGGTCGCGCAGGAAGGCGATCAACCCTTCGTCCAGCACGGCTGCCAGTCCCGCAAAGTCGCTCGCCTGCACAACCTGGATGAAGCGCTCCAGGCGATCTGTCCCGCCTCCGGGGCTGGAGAGGATGCGGCTGACGACCCGCCGGGCCAACCGCGCCCGCTGCGTCTCCAGGCCGCTGTCGATCGCCAATTCCACGCGAGCTGCCTCGAGGGTTGGAGCCCTGTCGCCGAGGCGAAAGCCACAGTGGGGACAGATCGGCAGCTGGCGCAGCCGGATCTGCAGGTCGGCGCCGTCGGCCGGGCATGCAAATAGGCGTTTGAGGTCATGGAACTGAGCGAGGGCAGCTTCGGCCTGCGGGGAGCCCAGGCGCCGGAGGCCGTTGAGCTGCTCCAAGGCGAGGGCGCGTCGCGAAAGGCCGTCCATGCGCTCCGCGATTTCGGCGACGGCAGCATTGAACGCCTGATGCTCATCCAGGTAGACAGGCAAGTAGGCCTGGCGCCAGATGTCGATCGTGTCGAGCAGCCATGGCAGGCGGGAGGCGTCGCGCCAGAGGGCCTCGAACGTGGCAGCATCGATGAGGGCCGCCTGGTCGGTCGCGAGGTCAGGATAGGCGGCGGCCGGCGCCACCGCCCCCTCCAGGAAGGCCCGCGCCTGCAGGAACTGCAGCGCGGCGTCGCTGTCGCGCTCCAGGCAGCGGGCGAAGTAGAGGGCTTCCCTGAATCTCTGCGGTGATTCGAAACGGAGGGCGGCGGACGCTAGCGCTGCTTCTAGCTCCGCCTGGCCGGCGACTATCGCCAGCGCCTCCAGAGCCTCCCCGGCCGTCGCATCGCCTTTCGCGACTTCGAGGCCCCTATCGATCAGGGTGCGGAGGTCGGTTAGGAGGTCGGCATCGGCTCCGCCGGGCGAGAGGTCGGCCAGAGCCTCAGAGAGCGCATCGCGGAACTGGCGGGAACGGGCGGCAAAGTCGGAGGTCACAACAGTGAACAAGCTACAGGCAAAGGGCCGCGGCCAACAAGCGCGCTGACGGGCTCGAGTCCAGGGAAATCCTCTCAGCGGGCAGCGGCGACCGGCCGCAGCTTGGCCACGACCCGGGGGATGATCTCGATCGCCGCATCGATGTCCGCGTCACTGGTCTCGCTGCCGAGCGTCAGCCGCAGCCCGCCGACGGCGTCCGGCATGCTGAGGCCCATCGCCAGGAGGACGTGCGACGGCTCCCACGTGGACGAACCGCAAGCCGCGCCGGCGCTGGCGGCCAAGCCCTCCTTGTCGAGCGCGAGGACAAGCTCGTCGCCGCGGAGGCCGCGGATGCTGACGTTGACATTGTTGGCGAGCCGCTCCGAAGGGTGGCCGTTGAGGCGGCAGTCCGGTACCGCGGCCAGCAACGCTTCGGCAAGCCTCTGCCGCAGCTTTGTCATCGCGGCGACGTGCAGCGGCCGCGCCGTTTCCGCCTGGACGAGCGCGGCTGCCTGGCCGGCGATGCCCGCCACGTTTTCGGTGCCGGCGCGTCGCTGGCGCTCCTGGCCGCCACCCGAGAGCTGGGAAACGAAAGGCGTGCCGCGACGGATGAAGAGGGCGCCGGTGCCCTTGGGCCCGCCGAACTTGTGGCCAGAGATGCTGAGGAGGTCCACGCCCAGCTCGTCGACGCGGAGTGGCAACAGCCCGGGCGCCTGCACGGCGTCCGTGTGGACTGGGATCCGTTTGCGCAATTGGCGACCCCGTTCGGCGACGAGGCGGGCGACTTCGCCAACCGGCTGGACGGTGCCGACCTCGTTATTGGCCAGCATGACCGAGACCAGGACGGTTCGATCGGTGATTGCCCTCGCCACGTCATCCGGGTCGACGCGGCCGAAAGCGTCGACGGGGACGTAAGTGACTTCGAAACCGAATTGTTCCAGGTAATTGCAGGTGTGGAGGACGGCGTGGTGCTCCACCTCCGTCGTGACGATGTGGTTGCCGGCGCGGGCCTTCTTCTGGGCGAAGGCTACGCCCTTGAGAGCAGTGTTGATCGACTCGGTGCCGCCGCTCGTGAAGACGATATCGCTCGGCCTGCAACCGAGTACGGCTGCCACGGCCTTGCGGGCGTCGTCGATGGCCTTTTGCGCCTCGCGGGCGAGGGAGTAGGTGGCGGAAGGATTGCTATAGCGTTCCGTGAGGAACGGCATCATCGCTTCCAGGGCCTTGGGATGGAGGGGCGTGGTGGCTGCGTAGTCGAGGTAGATCACGTTCGCGAGGCCCGCTCAGTCACGCGACTCACCGTACCGTAGGGTCAGGGCGCTGTCAATTTTACAGCGGTGGCACTGGTCCGCGCTGAGGCGTGGCGGACGTCCCCCTCGGGGCTCTTGTCAGACCAATTGGGGCGAGATGTAGCGAAAGAGGTCGTCGACGACGAGGACGCCCAGGGGGCGCCCGTCGTCGACGATCGGCACGTGCCGAAAGCCGCCCGCTGCCATCAGGTAAATGGCAGCTGCCACCGTGTCGTCGTCGTGCAGCGCCTGCGGGTCCGGCGTCATCACCTGGGCGCAGGTGACCGCGTTCAGGTCTTCGTTAGGGCCGGCCACCTTCTCCAGGATGTCGCGGTCCGTGATGATCCCGGCCATGCGCTCGCCGTCCATGACCAGCACGAAGTTCGTGTTCCGCCGCTTCATCTCCCGGATTGCCAGGCCTACGGGGTCGGACCGGCCGACGCCAACTATCTCCCGCTTGGGAAGCGCAGCGAGGGGCTGCCGGATGAATTCCGGGGCCTGGCTCCCCTGTTCGGCGTCCGGCAGGTCCAGGCCGTAAAGGGCCTGCCCGCACTCGACGCACGTATCGGAGCCTTCGATGTTCTCGGCGCGACAGTACGGGCAAATCATGGCGAGCGGCAGCAAGCAGGATTGAGAGCCGGGTCCCGAAACTGCATTTCGCTTGGCGTCCCTACTCGACGATCCAGGTATCGCCCTGCCGGAAAAGCGCCTCCAGGTCGCCTTCGCCTTGCTGGGCGATGGCCTTTTGAATTTGCTCCTCCATGAGGTCGTTGTACGTGGCGCGCTGTACGGCCCGGATCACGCCGACGGGCACCGGAAATTCCGGATAGTCCATCCGGCTGAGCAGGAAGGCGATGGTTGGGTCCTCCCGCGTTTCGTCGTGGACCAGGATGTCCTTCTCCGTGATCCCGTCTTTCCCCAGCTCCACCACCTCCGGCTTGAGGCCGTTGAGGCGAATACCTTTGTCCTCGTGCTTGCCGAAGATCATGGGCTCGCCGTGTTTGAGGTAGAGCATGCGGTCGGCGCGCACCTCCTTGGCCGTGAACTCCTCGAAGGCGCCGTCGTTGTAGATGTTGCAGTTCTGGTAGATCTCGACGAACGATGCGCCTTTGTGTTCGTAGGCGCGCCTGAGGATTTCGACCATGTGGTGCGGGTCGGCATCGAGGGAACGGGCCACGAAGGTCGCCTCGGCGCCGAGGGCGACGGCCAACGGACGAAGCGGCCAATCGATGGAGCCCATGGGCGATGAGTAGGTGACCTTCGAAAGCGGCGAGGTGGGCGAGTACTGGCCCTTGGTGAGGCCGTAGATCTCGTTGTTGTGGAGGATGATCTGCAGGTCCACGTTACGCCGCATGACGTGAAGGATGTGGTTTCCGCCGATGCTGAGGGCGTCGCCGTCGCCGGTGACCACCCAGACGCTGAGCTCAGGCCGGGATGCCTTCAGCCCCGTGGCGATCGTCGGCGCGCGGCCGTGGATGCTGTGGAAGCCGTAGGTGTTCATGTAGTACGGCAGGCGGCTGGAGCAGCCGATTCCGGAGATGAAGACGATGTTCTCCCGCGGTATGCCGAGCTCCGGCATCACCCGCTGCGTCTGGGCCAGGATGGAGTAATCGCCGCAGCCCGGGCACCACCGGACTTCCTGGTCAGAGATGAAGTCCTTGCGGGTCAGGACCTGAATCGGGGAGTCGCCTGCGCTTTTCGCAACCATTTCGCTAGCCTCGCTTAGTCAACCATCTCGAGGATCTTCTGTTCCACTTCCGAGATCGTGAACGGCCTTCCGGTAACGCGGTGCAGGCCTTCGGCATCCACCAGGTAGCGGCCGCGGATGAGCAGCTGCAACTGGCCCATGTTGTTCTCTGGAATAAGGACCTTTTTGAACCGTTTGAGCACGTCCCCCAGGTTCTTCGGGAACGGGTTCAGGTGGCGCAGATGCGCCTGCGAGACCTTCTTGCCCGCGGCGCGGACACGCTGCACGGCGGTGCGGTTGACGCCGAAGGTGCTGCCCCAGCCCAGGACCAGAAGGTCGCCTTCCTCGTCGCCGAAGACTTCGACGTTCGGGATGTCATTGGCGATGCGCTCTATCTTCTCGAACCGGAGCCTGGTCATGAGGTCGTGGTTCTCCGGCGAGTAGTTCACGTTCCCGTCGATGTGTCCTTTTTCGAGCCCGCCGATGCGGTGCTCGAGTCCTGGCGTGCCGGGGATGGCCCAGGGCCGCGCCAGCGTCTCGGGGTCGCGGGCATAGGGCTTGAATGTGGCGGGATCGGTCGCGAAGTTAGGATCCAGCCGGGGCAGGGACTCAAAATCGGGGATCAGCCAGGGCTCCGCGCCGAAGCCGAGGTAGAAGTCGGACAGGAAGATGACCGGCGTGCGGTACTTGATCGCGATCCGCCAGGCCTCGATCGCCATGTTGAAGCAGTCTGAGGACGTGGCCGGCGCCACGATCGCGACCGGGGCGACGCTGTTGCGCCCGAACATGCACTGCAGGAGGTCGCCCTGCTCCGTCTTGGTGGGGATGCCGGTGCTGGGGCCCGCCCGCTGAACGTCGATGATCACGAGCGGCAGCTCGACCATCACGGCCAGGCCGATTGCTTCGCTCTTGAGGGCTATGCCGGGCCCGCTGGTGCCGGTCATGCCCAAAGCGCCGCCGAAGGAGGCGCCAATTGCCGCTCCGATGGCGGAGATTTCATCTTCCGCCTGGAAGGTCTTGACGCCGAAGCGCTTGAACGTCGCCAACTGGTGGAGGATGTCGCTCGCGGGCGTGATCGGATAGCTGCCATAGAACAGGGGCCGTCCAGCCAGCTTGCTCGCGGTGAGGAAGCCCAGGGCCGTGGCTTCATTGCCGCTGATGTGGCGATAAAGACCCGGAGCCAGCTTCGCCTTGGGCACGTGGTAGTGCTGGGCGAACATCTCCGTCGTCTCGCCGTAGTTGTAGCCCGCCTTCAGCGTCTTGATGTTGGCTTCCGCGATCTTGGGATTGCGGCGGCCGTAGCGCTCTTCGATGAACTTGATCGAGGTATCGAGCGGGCGGCTGTACAGCCAGCACATGAGCCCGAGGGCGAACATGTTCTTCGAGCGGTCGATCTCCTGCGCCGAAAGGCCCATGTCGGCGAGGGCGCGGGCGTTGAGAGTGCCGATGGGCACCTGGAAGACGCGGTAGGAGCTGAGGGTGCCGTCTTCGAGGGGGTTGGTCTCGTATCCCGCCTTCTTCAGGTTCGTTGGATTGAACTCGTCCGTGTTGACGACGACGATGCCGCCGCGCGGCAGGTCGGGAAGGTGCACTTTGAGGGCAGCGGGGTTCATGGCGACGAGCACGTCCGGCTGGTCGCCCGGCGTGAAGATGTCGTAGCTGGAGAAGCTGACCTGGAAGGCGCTGACGCCCGGGAGGGAGCCCTGGGGCGCGCGAATCTCGGCCGGGATGTCCGGCATGGTGCTGATGTCGTTTCCGAAGACGGCGGCCGTCTTCGTAAACTGGACGCCCGTGACCTGCATGCCGTCGCCGGAGTCCCCGGCAAAGCGAATCGTTACTCGGTCGACGTCTTGGACCTCAGGGCTCAGGGATTCTCGAGTCGCGGTCGTCATTTCAGCCACCCTCCGGTCGTGGCAGTGTCTGGTGAGGGTTCGGCGGCAGGTTCAGCATCTGCTCCGGGAATGCCTCAGCCAGGAAGTGGAGCACGTCGATGGATCGCAGCACGGCCGTCGCTCTGCCCTCGTCGTCGACGATCGGGACGTTGTCGACGCCCTCGGCGATCATGACCTTGATCGCGCGGGCGATGCGCTCTTTGCCGGTGAGCGTGACAGGTATCTTGGACACGAAGTCCATGACGTTGCTGTCGTACTTCACGTCGCGCGCCACGATATTCAGGAGCACGTCGCGCTGGGTCATAATCCCGCGCGGCCTCCCATCCTCCACCACCAGAACGTAGCCCATGGCGTGCTTCTGGACTGCGGCCAAGGCGCTACCGACCGTGGCCGTCGTCGCGATGGTAACGGGGGCAGGAAGGCCGAGTGCGCTGATGGGGTCGGTCTCGAAAGTCCCTCTAACTGTGTCGGCTTCCGTAGCCAAGGCCCTCGATTCCGCTCGAAAGCTGGGCGCAAAAATTGTTCGCATATTGATCATACTACAGACTGGGTCCCGGGGGCATGGCTACCCCGGAGGTTCCTGCTCCGGCCCATCTTGCCCTGCCGCCGATTGACCGCTTCTGAAGCAGGAGTGTAGAGTCCGGCTAGGAGGAGGGGATGCCATGGCCGTCAAAGCCTATGTCCTGGTGGTGACCGACCCCGGCGCGACGAAGCGGGTCTACGAGGCGCTTTCGCAAGTTCCGGGCGTCACGGAGCTCCACGAGGTCATGGGGCCTTACGACATCATCGTCGAGATCGAGGTTCCGAACCTCGTAGACGTGCCCCCCATCCTCAGCAGCCAAATCCGGATCATCCCCGGCATCCAGAGCACTACTTCCCTCGTCTCCTTCCCCGACTAGACGACCGGCACGCCGTCCTTAGGCCACCCCGCGCCGGGGCATTGTCGACATAACTAGGCAGCAATCGCCGCGATGACGAGGAGAACGGGCTTGCCGAGGTACTCCGAAGCCTCCGGCACGTCTTCGGCGAGCTTCTTGTCGCCCACGAACTCGCGATATACCAGGGGCGAAAAGCCGGCATCGGACACGGCATAGACGTAGTCGGCCACGCTGTAGTCGTACGCGCTGAGGCGATATTCGATGCCGTCCTGCAGGAAGCTCGTCCCCGCGCC
>DATMBD010000015.1:0-6720 GCA_035559355.1 Dehalococcoidia bacterium | reverse complement strand
CCTGCGCTTCTAACGTGCTAACGGAGAAGGTCCGGGGAAATCGCGCAAGGTGAGGTCCACCTGGGCTTCCATGGAATGGGGACGAGGCGGCGGAGGGCAATTTGCGGGCGTGTGCGTCCGAAAGACCGGAGGAGGTTTAGGCTATGTATGGTTCCGTCCTGGTGCCGCTCGACGGCAGCGGCTACGCCGAGAAAGCGCTCTCGCACGCGGCTCGGCTGACGAGGCAAGGGGGAAAGCTGACGTTGCTGCGCGTCGCCCACACCATCGAGGAGTTGGTTGGGGCGCGGCAACCTGACCTCACGCGAGGCGCCGCCACGGCCGAGGATGTCCTCGCCAGGCAGCAGTATGACGAGGAGCGGGCCGCCGCCGCCGCTTACCTGGATGAGGCAAAGAAACTCGTCGCCGGCGGGCAGTTCGAAACTGCCGTCATGCTCGCTGAAGGTGACCCGGCATCCCAGATTCTGCGCGTCGCCAACGAGACAGGCGCGGACCTGATAGTCTTGACCGCCTTCGGCCTCTCTGCCTCCAAGACGCCGGCAAAAACCGGCGTCTTCGGCCGCGTCGCGGACGCCGTCCTCAAAGGCGCCAGAGCGCCCGTGCTTGTCCTCAAGCCCTGGGACTAGGAACGGACTCCAACGGGAGCGTAACGGTGACAGTGGTGCCTTCGCCCTCGACCGACTCCAGGCTGATGCTGCCGCCGTGCTGCTCGACGATTTGCTTGACCCCCGCAAGCCCCACGCCCGTGCCGGCGCTGGCCGCCGCGGCGTTACCCGCCCTGAAGAAGCGGTCGAACACATGAGGCAGGTCCCCTGCCGGAATGCCGATCCCTCGATCGCGCACGGTCAGGCGGGCGCAATCGCCGCCATCGGCCGCCACGTTCTCCAGGGCAATGACTACGTCCCCGCCGGCCGGGCTGTACTTGATAGCGTTATCGACCAAGTTGGCGAGCACGCGCCGGATGCGCACCGGGTCCCAATTGCCGACGAGCCTGTCTGCGCCAGTTTCGAACCGGAGCTTGTGGCGGTGGGCGGTCTTCCGCATGTCGGCAAGGACGCTGCCGGCAAGACTAACGAGATCCGTCGGCTGGCGCTGGAGGACGAGGTCGCGGCCGATTTGGAGACGGGCGAGGTCGGACAGCTCCGAGATCATGGCCGAGATCTGGTCGGCGGCGGACTCCAGCCGGGCCAAATCCTGGGCCAGGAGTTGCGGCTCCTGGATTCCGCCCTCGTTGACGGACTGGCGCAGCAGCTCGGCCGTGAGTTTGAGGGCCGCCAAAGGCTGACCGATGTCGTGCGTGATCTCGGAGAGGGACTCGTCACGGACGCGGACGGCCCGCTCTGCCTGCGCGACCATCTGCTCAAGCCTGCTCATTTGATGCTGAAGGCCGAGGTAGAGAAAGCGAGTCTCCAGCAGGTTCTTGACTCGCAGCAGCAGCTCCGTGTGATCGAACGGCTTCGTGAGGAAGTCGCGCGCGCCGGCGGAAAGCGCCCGCCGCAGCGCCTCTGGGGTTACGTCCGCCGTCAGGACCAGGATGGGCACGTAGGCGTCGTCCGGAAGCTCCGCCTGGATTTGCTCCATCACCGCAAAACCGTCCAGGTGGGGCATCATCAGGTCCAGGAGCACCAAGTCCGGGCGCCTTTCGCGGAAGAGAGGGAAGGCCTCACGGCTGTCCGTGGTGGTTGTCACGGACCTATAGCCGGCCCGAGTCAGCATGCGCTCCAGGAGCAGGACGTTACTCTCTTCGTCGTCGACGACGAGAATGCGGCCGCTCAGGTATGCGTCGCCAACCATAGCCGGGCTCACCCGAGCCGCTCGCGCACCACCTGGGTGAATTTCGGGATGTCCAGGGGCTTGGTCACGTAGTCGTCAGCGCCCGCAGCCCGCAGCCGGGCGATTTGCCCCGGCGTCGCGTCGGCGCTGGTCACGATCACCGGGATGAATTTCGTCGCCGGGTCGGAGCGCAGGCGTTCCAGGACCTCCACGCCCGGAATGTCGGGAAGGTGCAGGTCCAGGAGGATAAGGTCTGGCTTGTGCTGACGCGCGAGCTCGAGGCCGAGCCGGCCCTGCATGGCCGACATCAGCCGCACGCTCGGCCACCGGGAGAAGATGCGCTCCATCAACTGGGCGCTGTCCAGGTTGTCTTCTATGTAGAGGACCACGCGCTCCACGGAAGGCGGCGGGCCCGCATCGATGCCGCCGGAGACGCGGTCTTCGCGCTGGAGAGAGCTCTCCGTCAGCGGCAGTTCGATCCAGAACGTCGAGCCCGTTCCCACAGTGCTTTCCACCCCGATCGAGCCGCCCATGGCTTCGATCAAGCGCTTCGAAAGGGTCAGCCCCAGGCCCGTGCCCTCGACCGAGGTCTGCTCGGCGCCGAGACGGTCGAAAGGCGTGAACAGGCGGGCGACCTTGGCCGGGTCGATGCCCGGCCCGGTGTCGGAGACGGACAACCGGAGGGTGCCGTTGTCCGAAGGCTGGCAGGAGACCGTCACGGAGCCGGCGTCGCGGTTGTACTTGACGGCGTTGGTGAGCAGGTTCAGAAGCACCTGGCGCAACCGCTGGCGGTCGGCGAGGACGAAGAGATGAGGTTCGCGCGTCTCCTCGCTCAGACCGATTCCGCGTTCGTTGGCGAGTGGGCGGACGAGCTCCAGCGTCTCGCGCAAGACCTCGTCGACTGAAGTTGGTTCGGGCGAGAGGCCGAGACGGCCCGATTCGATTCGGGAGATGTCCAGCACCTCATTAATGAGCTCGAGGAGGTGCTTCCCTGCCTTGACGATGTGCTCCACGGAGTCGCGCTGCTCCGGGTTGAGCGGCTCCAGCGACAGCAGCTGGCTGAAGCCGAGAATGGCGTTAAGCGGGGTCCGCAGCTCGTGGCTCATCCGCGATAGGAACTCACTCTTCGCCTGGTTCGCCTCCTCAGCCTCGCGGCGAGCCGCCTCCAGCAGGACTTCGTTCTGCTTGCGCTCGGTAATGTCGCGGATGGCGCTGATTACCAGCAGATCGCCGTCGACTTCCACGGGGCCGAGGCTGATTTCGACCGGGAACTCGGAACCGTCTTTGCGGCGCCCGAGAAGCTCCAGGTTCGCACCCATGGGGCGTATGCGAGGGCTCTCTGCGTAGCCGGCGCGGTGGCCCGCATGCGCCTGGCGGAAGCGCTCCGGCAGGAGCATTTCCACAGGCCTTCCCAGCATTTCCTCGCGGCGATAGCCAAAGAGAACCTCGGCCTGGCCGTTGACGAGGACGATCGTGCCCGAACGGTCGACGGTGACGATTGCGTCAGGCGCCACTTCGACGAGGCCCCGGAACTTCGCTTCAGCGACCGCAGACTCGTGCAGGAGCCTGGTTTGCTCGTCCTCGTCACGGTCCCGCGGTGTGACTTGCGGCGTCTCGCTCGTGGTTGCTCCCCCCGGGGATGGCGAAAAACGGTGTCGCGTTCGCCACCAGTATACGAAGTTCGTCTGGCCACGACGAACCGAGGCGCCCGAGGCCTGGCCGGGCTTGGAAACGGCGGCTCGGCGGCCTGGCTGGCGTCCTGGTCAAGGGGCCGAAAGGCCCTTGGACGGCTAGGCCGTTTGCTGATGCTCATCAGGCCGAATCGGGGATGACAATGGACGGGAGGAGGTAAACGAGCGGCCGAGGCCACGACTACTGATGAGCCGCCGTGCACTCCCGCGCGTCGGCTCTAGGGAAGGAGGGCGGCTATGACGCGCAGAATGGGGGTTAGTCTGCATGAACGCCCGGAAACACAGCAGGCCAGGGATCTGCTGTTCCTCAGCCCCGACGGCTACACGTTTTACGTCCACTGTGTCGGCGGCAACGTCCTTGAGGTTGGCCCGGCAGACCGCGTCCGCGTCACGGACGAGGACCTCCTCTTTCTCTTCGGCGATGCTGTCATCCAGCGTCTACCCCGCACGGGAGTGTACTTTGCCTCCCGAAGGAATGTGCCGGTTCCGGTGCTCTTCTAGCGGCGGCCGCTCTGTCGCGCTTTCGCCGCCCGCCCCTGCCCAGGCGCTGCAGCCTGGTCGTCAGCTTCCTCGCCTCTGAAGGGGCGTCATTGTCGCGAGCAGCTATCACCTCGTTGATGTAGGGTGCATGGGCCAATGGGACGCGGGCAGCTGCCGGTTGCGCCTGTCCTCAGGCGCTGAGCAGGGCGGTGACGCGTTCGATGATGATCTTCGGTCTCACGGGTTTCCAGATCACTTCCCGGAACCCGAAAGCTTCCAGGACGTGCACCGGCGCATTCTCCTCGACGAGGAGGACCAGGGGGCCCTCGAAGCCGGAATCGCGCGGGTTGAGGACGAAGAGGTCCATGGGCTCCACGTGGTCGAAGACGACGACGTCCGGCCGCGCTTCCACCAACGCTTCTCGGAGGGCCTGGGCATCGTTGGCCACCCGGACATGCACCCCGGCAGCCCTCAGCTCCGAGGCGAGCAGGCGCAGGAAGAGGCTATCTTCGCCAACGAGCAGCAGATCCATGTCCGCCAGGCCTCCCGGAAGCTGGTTCAGCTGGCCACGGCCACTGCCGCGGCCGCGAGCGCCAGCAGGAGCACGAGAGCGTCCAGAACCAGCTCCCAGACCGCATTTTGCGGCCTCGATTTCCTGCGGCTGTAGGCGTTCCCGGCCATAATGGCTCCTCCTCCTGCTGAATCCAGGGCGCGTCTCATACGCTTACGCGCATGCCAAGCTTCGCGCCCAATCCCAACGTCTACGGCTTCGCCGTCTGCAATGACTTCCCCTGTCTAGCCTGCCGCTCCCAATTTCGCCTAGGGGCGGCCCCGCGCGTCAGGGCCGCTCGGCTCCCGAAGCGGGGACGAACGGCTACATCCGGCGTCTTGTCGCCTTCAGGCGGGGAAATCGGGGGCTCGATGGCACCAGACGCGCGTCGTAGCAGGCTCTAGCATCGAGATCGACGGCGCCCGCTCGCGCCCTGCCTTGAAAGGCAAACCGTGACTCGAGAGGCTAAAGCAGTCATCGCTGCGCTCGGCGCCTTGGTGGTCGTCCTCCTGGTCGCGCTTTTGGCGGCAGCAGACGACGACACGCCAATTCGCCGCGCCGCCGACTCTGAGGGTGGTTACGCAGGCATGCTGCGGGCGATGGGTAACCGTGACACGGACGGAATGCTCGAGCGAATGCGCGAGGTCCTGGGCGATGACGCCTTCCAACGCATGCTGGACCACTTCGCGGAGCACCGGCGCGGGAGCTCGCCCGCCGATCCGCGCATCGACAGTTTGATGCACCAGATGATGGACGGTCTCATGGAGCAAATGCCTCCCGGTCGGGGCGGCATGCCGATGCATCCCTACTAGAAGCCGAGGCGACGGTCCCTACCACCAGAGCGTGTCGTCGAGCGCCTCCTGGTCGTCAGGTAGGTCTCCCTGGAAGACGGGCGAGTTCAAGTACTTCCAGCCGGAATCGGCGAACATCATGACAATGTTGGCTCGCTCCAGCCGCCGGGCCCACCTCAGGGCGGCGTGTACCACGGCGCCCGATGACGGCCCGGCAAGGACGCCCTCGCGCGCCAGCACCTCTCTCGCTGCCCGGAAGGCGTCCCCGGAACGGACCAGGATCTTGCCGCTCAGGAGCCTCAGGTCGAGGACGGGCGGGACAAATCCTTCGTCCAGGCTTCGCAGCCCCTGCAGCTGGCTGCCGGGATACGGCTCAGCCGCAACGAGTTGCACCGCCGGGTTGTGCTCTCGCAGGCGCCGCCCGACACCCGTGATCGTGCCGCCGGTGCCGAGGCCGCAGACGAAAACGTCCACCTGCGGGCAAGCGGCAACGATCTCCGCTCCCGTCGTCAGGTAGTGGCAGAGCGGGTTGTCGGCAGAGCCGAACTGGTCCAGAAGATACGACCCGTCCGCCGCGGCTATCGCCTTAGCGACCTCCACGGCGCTGGCGATGCCGCGGCCGGCGCCGACCTGCTCGACCTGGGCGCCGAAGGCCTGCAACGCCGAAACCACGCCCGCGGCGGCGGTGTCCGGCACCACGACCCGGACGGGGCAGCCGTGCCGCGGCGCCAGGACCGCCAAAGCGATGCCCGTGTTGCCGGTCGACGCCTCCACCACCTCCTGGCCTGGCCTCAGCCGCCCGTCTGCCAGGGCCCGCTCGAGCATGAATCTCACGATCCGGTCCTTGATCGAACCGGTCGGGTTCTGGCCCTCGAGCTTGGCGAAAAGGCGCACGCCCGGCTTCGGCGAGCAGTTTTTGAGCTCGATGAGCGGCGTGCCGCCTACAAGGGAAGCGATCTCCATCAGGTGAAGCCTACCGCATCGACAAAGCCCGGCCTTGCGGCCACCACGGCAACGACTGAAGCGGCGAGCGCATGGCGAGGGACGGCTGCGCCCTCAGTCGGCAGGGGAGCTCGCTGGAGCTCGCTCGGGCGGGTGGACGCGGATCCCGTTCCGGATGTCGGTGAAGCCCACGTAGCGCGCGAGTTCCTCCGCCCGGCGCTTGCTCTCGTAAGAAGGGACATGGCCTTCGAGGTAGACGACGTCATCGAAGCCCTCGAGCTCCACGAAGTCGAAGACGCCGGTTCCGTCCGCCAGCAGCAGCGCCAGGCGTCTCAGCTTGTTCATCGGGCCGGTGGTCACTTATGCACCTCCGGGAGGTGTAAGGGCTTCTCGGCTCACATCTCGGCTGGCCGGCGGCGTTGGAATGGCCGCTGGCCCGGCGAGCAGCGGCCGGAACAAGAACGCGGCGAGGCTCGCGAATGCCGCGCCGTAAATG
>DATMBD010000014.1:0-5686 GCA_035559355.1 Dehalococcoidia bacterium | reverse complement strand
GGCCTCGTCTACAGCATCGCCGGGGCTCACATCGTCATCGACCGCGCCAAGCAGTCGGTCGTCCTCCAGCAAGGCTACCTAGGCATGGGCGTCGGCACGCAGGAGCTCGTGCCCTTCTGGAAGGTCGACCGCATCAGCGTCCGCGAGCTGACGCCGCACGACTACCGCGGTCACCATGAGGACTTCGCGCAATTCGAGGTCGTGCTCAGGAAGGTGAGCGGCAAGGAGATCAGCGTGGGCCTGGTGACTGTGACCCGCTCCGAAGCGAAGGAGGGGCTGGCCCGCGCCCGCGAGGTTGCCTCCCTCATCGCGGAGATGTGCGGCGTGAAGGTTCAAGTTGCCCGTACCCGTGAGGCGCCGCGGCGCCCGGGGGCATGACGGAGCCGTCGGCGCCGCGCCTTACGCTCGTCGTCCCTGCCTATAACGAAGAGAACCGGATCGCGGCGGCGTTGGCACGCATCGCCACGTTTCTCACGGGCCTTCCGTTCGAAAGCGAGGTCATCGTAGTCGACGACGGAAGCGCCCCGGCCGGCCGGACGGCGGCGCTTCAAGCTCTCGACGGCCTGCCGGCGGTAATCGGGCGAGGCCTGATCCGTCACGACGTCAACCGGGGCAAGGGCGCAGCGGTGCGCAGCGGTTGCATGGCGGCGCGCGGCGAATACGTCGCGTTCATCGACGCCGATCTCGCCACGCCGCCCGAAGACCTGACCGGCCTCCTCACCGCGCTCGAAGCCGGCGCCGACGTTGCTATCGGCATCCGTCGTCAGCCGGACGGGAGCGACCTGCGCGACCGCCGTAACCGTCTCCGCCGCCTGGCAGGCTACGCTTACGCGGCGGCGGTCCGGTTTCTGCTCCTGCCCGACATCGAGGACAGCCAGTGTCCGCTCAAGGCCTTCCGCCGCGATGCGGCCCAGCGCCTCTTCCCCTTGCAGCGCATCGATACTTGGGCGTTCGATGCCGAGCTGCTCTACCTGGCGCGGCGAATGGGCTTGCTCATCGCCAAGGTGCCCGTTGCCTGGCGCGCCGTTCGCGGCTCCCATTTGCGCCTGGGACTACGCACCGCCCTCGAGCTTTGGAACCTCGTGCGGATCCGTTGGATGCACCGCTCCGTCGGCCCGGCGTCGAGGCCAAGCCCGGAGCCGCCCTGACTTTCGGCGGCCGCTCCGCTTGCCGAGCCTCGCTCTCACCAGTTGTAGCTCCCGGCTCCGGCTCCATTCATCGACATCGGCAGACGCCCGGCCGCGAGGCTGCGTCGCCTTGCCTCCGGAGCCGGGAATCTGGCTCCTCACCAGCGGCGTTGCTATACTTTCGGCTCTGACTGGGGGAGGCTTATGTCGGACAGAATCGCCGCTCAGCTCGTCGGCGCGACCGGCTACGGCGGCCTGGGCATCCTCGAGTTGCTGCTGGGCCATCCGCGCTTCCAGGTGTCGATGCTCGTTGCGCGTGACGATGCCGGCAAGCGCATCGACGAAGTCTACCCGCACCTCGCCGGCCGCTGCGACATGACCGTCTGCTCGCCGTCCGAAGTCGAGATCGGCGCCGATGCGGACGTGGTCATCTTCGCAACGCCGGACGGCGTCTCCCAGAGTTACGCTGAGGCTCTCGTCGGCCGCGGCGTCCGCTTCATCGACTACTCAGGCGACTTCCGCTTCTCGAGCCCGGAGGACTACGCGCGGTATGCTGCCCGCCACCCTTCGATTAAGGAGACGAGCCACGCCACCCCTCGCCTTCTGGGCCGGAACGTATATGGCGTGTCGGAGCTGTACGCTGGAGCAATCGCCGAAGCGCCCATCGTAGGCAATCCCGGCTGCTTCGCCATCGGCATTATCCTCGGCCTGGCGCCCTTTTACGAGAAAGGCCTCGTCGAGGACGGCATCGTCCACGTGGACGGCCTCACGGGCTCCTCGGGAGCCGGCAAAAAGCCGTCGCCGCTGCAGCACTTCTCGCATCTGAACGATAACGTGGTCCCCTATCGGGTCCTCAGCCATCAGCATGTGGTCGAGGCGGAGCTGACGTTGGCAAAGTTGGCAGGCGGTTCGGGCGCAACCGTGGACTTCGTCCCCCACCTTCTGGGGAC
This sequence comes from Dehalococcoidia bacterium, assembly GCA_035559355.1. Classification (GTDB taxonomy): domain Bacteria; phylum Chloroflexota; class Dehalococcoidia; order DSTF01; family WHTK01; genus WHTK01. Next base: position 3,609 of record DATMBD010000014.1, on the reverse strand, counting down.
CACGCGCGGCATCTTGAACACGATCCACTTTCGGCTCACGAAGTCGATGTCGCGGCAGGCGCTGCTCGACCTGCTCGGCGCCTACTACGAGGACCAGCCGTTCGTGCGCGTGCTGGACTCGGCGCCGACGTTGAAGGGACAGCTGGGCTCGAACTACTGCGACATCTCCGCTTTCGTGTCGGAGGACGGCCGCCGCGCTGTCGTAATGTCATCCATCGACAATCTGATGAAGGGGCAGAGCGGCTCAGCCCTGCAGAACCTGAACTTGATGTTCGGCTTGCCCCAGACCGAGGGCCTGGATCGGGGGCCCGTCTACCCATGACTCGGACTTCCCCGCCCGTACTTGGGCGCTCCCGTACGGGCGCCAAGCCTCGGCCTGGACGGGCGCGTTAGACCAAAAACCCGTCCCAGCCCTTCCCGAGCCGAGCGCCCGCGCCGGCGGCCGCGACCTATCTGGAGGCAAATATGAGCATCGACTTCATCCCGGACGGCCACGTGACTACGCCGGAAGGCTTCGTCGCCGGCGCGGTCTGCGCCGGCATGTACGCGAGCGGCCCGAAGGCGGGCGAGCTGGACCTGGGCATCCTCTTCTCGCAGCGCGAGTGCGCTTCCGCTGGTCTGCTGACCACGAACCTCGTCCGAGCCGCTCCAATTTATGTCAATGAAAAGCGTTTGCCCGCAGGCAATCTCCGCGGCGTGGTTGCCAACTCCGGCAACGCCAATGCCCCCTTCGGCAGGGCGGGCATCGCCGAGGCCGAGGAGATGGCGGCGCTGGCGGCGCGCCACGTGGGCGTCCCGGCGGAGCAGTTCGCCGTCTGCTCCACCGGCGTTACCGGCGTGGTGCTGCCGATCGACAAGATCCGCGCTGCCGTGCCTCGCATCCGTCTCAGCCCCGAAGGCGGCCCCGACTTCGCCCGCGCGATCATGACCACGGACACGCGCCCCAAGCAGACGGCCGTCGCGGTAACCGAAGGCGGCCGGGAGCAATTCCGGGTCGGCGGTTGCTGCAAGGGATCCGGCATGATCCACCCCAACATGGCGACGATGCTCGCCTACATGACCACGGACGCTGCCGTGGAGCCGGCCTACCTGCAGAGGCTGACGAAGAAGGTCGCAGACGCTACGTTCAACATGGTCACCGTAGACGGCGACACCAGCTGCAGCGATACGCTGCTGGTCTTCGCCAACGGCGCGGCCGGCGGCGAGACGATCCGGGAAGTCGACCCGGCCGCCTCCATACTTGAGGAGGCGTTCATGGCGGTGGCCGCGCGCCTTGCTCGGGAGCTGGCCCGCGACGGCGAGGGCGCGCACCACCTGATTACCGTGAACGTCAGCGGCGCCTCCACCCTCCAGGACGCGCGCCAGATGGCGAGGACGGTCGCCCTTTCGTCCCTGGTGAAGACGGCCGTTGCGGGAAACGACCCCAACTGGGGCCGGATTCTGGTGGCAGCCGGGCGCGCCGGCGTCCGACTCGACCCGGCGAAGGCGTCGGTTTCGCTCCAGGGTGTGCCGCTTTTCCGCAACGGCGCCGTCGCCCCCTTCGATGAAAACGACGTGCACGGCCGCATGAAAGCCGACGAGGTCGTCATCGACATCGACCTCGCTCTCGGCGAGGGCCGCGCGACGGCCTGGGGCTGCGACCTCACGACCGACTACGTCCACATCAACGCGGACTACCGGACATAGGGCCAAGGGGAGCGACGTCCCTTCGCGGCCCGGCGTTGGCGTACCTCACCCCCGCTGCCGCGCGCGCTGCAGCGGCCGGCCGGTGACAGGTCTTGTCCGGTCGCATTCGGGAAGCCGCAGGATTCATCCTGCGGCGCCCGTTTAATCCAGGGCCGAATCCGGCAGCCCGATGCCGCGGCTTTCAAGCCGCGGTGGAAGTTGCATGCCGAGCGCGCGAGTAGCCCACGGGAGGTGCGGGGCCACACCGCGCCCTGAAGGGCGCGGCATGATGCCGGGTCGGCCTCACGCCCGCTGCCGCGCGCCCTCTCCGCGATGCGGCGAGGGCCTCAGTTTCCGTTCCGCGGCCTGCCGTCCGTTTGCCAGTTCGGAGGATTCGCCCGACAATTACGGCTATGAGCGCTCCCATCGTCGTCAAGATCGGCGGCAGCACTCTCGGACAGCACGACACCGCCCTGGAGGACATTGCGGCGCTGCAACGCGAAGGCCGGACGCTCGTCGTCGTCCACGGAGGCGGCAACACGGCGACGGAGTGGCTGAGGTTGCACGGGGTCGCCAGCGAATTCGTGGACGGCCTCCGCGTCACAGGCCCTGAGGCGATCGACGTTGTGGTCGCCGTCTTCGCCGGGCTGGTCAACAAGCAGGTGGTTGCCGCCCTGCAGGCGCTCGGCGCCCGCGCCGTCGGCCTCAGCGGCGCCGACGGAGGCCTTCTGGGCACGCGCCAGGTCGATGCGCGCCTGGGGTTCGTCGGCGAGGTCGTGAAGGTCGATACGGGTCCCCTGCTGGCGTTGCTCGGCGCTGGCTACCTGCCCGTGATCTCCTCGGTCGGCTACTGGGAGGAAAAGCCGGCGCAGCTCATGAACGTCAACGCCGACACCGTGGCCGGAGAAGTCGCGGCCGCCATCGGCGCGTCCGACCTCGTGTTCCTCACGGACGTCGCCTACGTCCGAGACGGCTCCGGCGGGCCCTTACGGGAACTCAGCCCCGACCGCGTGGACCAGCTCATCGCCGAAGGCGTAGCTTCGGGCGGGATGGTGCCCAAGCTGCGCGCGGGCGTGCGGGCGGCGATAGCGGGGACACGCTGTCACATCGTCGACGGCAGGGAGGCGCATGCGCTTCGCCGCCAACTGGAGGGCGCGCAGGCCGGCACGCTGGTGCGCGCCTGAGGTAAGCCGCGCCGAGAACCTCGGGATGAACCCCGCGACGGACCCAGGATGAGCTTTCAGTTCCCGCCTCGACGGGACTATGAGGACCTCGGCCCGCCTCCGCCGCCTTTCCGCATCCGCCGCAGCCGCGTCCAGGTGCGCGGCTTCGGCGGCTTCAATCGCTGGATCATCGCGGGTGTCCTACTCGTCCTCGCCTACGTCGTCCTCAACACGGCGAAGAGCGTTTACGTCGACTGGTTGTGGTTCGAAAGCGTTGGCTACCGCTCCGTCTACGCCAAGATAATCACGGCACAAGCCGTCCTCTTCGTCTCTGGGGCCGCCTTCTTTCTGCTCTACTTCGGAGGCAGCACCTTCATCGCGGCGCGTCCGCTCTTGCGCACGCCCGCGCCCGGCCTTTCCGCTTCGGAAGCCGCCGGGCTGCGCCGCGTCTACCTCCTGGGCCTCATAGCCGGCAGCGTCTTCCTGGCGCTCATCTTCGGCTCCATAGCCGCGAATCGCTGGGACAGCGTGCTCGCCTACCTCGAAGCCACGCCCTTCGGCATAGCCGATCCGCAGTCCGGCCGCGACGTGGGCTTTTACGTCCTGAAGCTGCCGGCCTTGCGCTTCCTCTACGGATGGCTCATGGGCGTCGCCGTCCTCTCGGTGCTGGCGGCGGCGGCGCTTTATCTCATGCGCTTCATCCTCCTAGGGGTCGACCGGGAAGGCGCGAAAGGCAGCCGAATCCACCTGGCGCTCCTCCTCCTAGCCGTGGTCGGCCTGT
>DATMBD010000013.1:0-2422 GCA_035559355.1 Dehalococcoidia bacterium | reverse complement strand
ACTGGCGCGACGGCCTCACCTGGGGTCTTCTCGGCATCGTCTCCGGCTTGCTGACGCACACCCTCCATTCGGTAAGCCATCACATGCCGGCGATGGCTGCTGAGGAGGCGGAGATCCGAATGATCGTCGAGGAACGGGTCGGCCAGGCCTTCCAAAGGGCGTCGGGCGCTGCGACGAGGGCCCCCGAACGCGGCTAACGAAACCGTTGCGGATCGGCGTCTTTACGTAAAGAAATCGCGCCCCCTAGAATGGCCTCACCTCGTTGAGGAGGTGAGGCTATTCGCTTTCCCGGCCCCTTTAGCCGCAAATCTGCATCGGAGGGCGTCGCGGCAAGCATCGCCAGGTCACGACGTTTGGGGTTGCATTCCTATTCGGAGACCTGGTGCCTGGATCCTTCCGATCCGCATTCCGTCGTGAACGCGCTCCTGCAGTGGAGCCGCGAGACCCTGGCGTCCTGCCGGCGGCCCTTCGGCATCGACTTTTTCGACCTGTCGCTGGCGATTGTGGACTCCGGCCACCGTCTCCGGACGCTGTCAGCCCGCAAACTCCGGCCCATCGCCCTTTACGCCGGAGACTTGGCCGACCAGATCGCGAGGCACCTCGAACAGGCCCTGCGCAATCGGGAGCCAGGAGGAGAGGTCCGGATTTCGGCGGAGCTTTTTTCCTGGGGCGACGCCGCTCACGCCGCTCTCCCCCAGACGTGACTGGCCCAGCGTAGAACCCGGGAAACGCCGTCCTCGGGAGGACGGTAGGCCGCCGCTCGCCATTGACTCGCTTCTCGCGCCTGCCTATATTCCCTGCGCCTGGGCAAGTCAAACGTGAGACGGAGGGAGGGGCCAGGAAATGAAGGTATTGGTGCTTGGCGGGGCAGGCTTCATCGGGCCGAGGGTCATGCGACGGCTGCTGGAACGCGGCCACGAAGTCGCCTGTATGGACGTGAACCCGAACTCGGCCACGATTGCAGACCTCCGAAGCCGCATCCAGTTTCTGCGGGGCGACATAACGCTCATGGACGACGTGGTGCGCGTCATGCTGGAGACGAAGCCGGACCGCGTCCTCAACCTGGCCTACCTCCTCGGCGCCCGCGCCGACGGCGTGACCGGCGAGCAGGACCCGCACTACGCGGTGCGCCTGAACATCCTCGGCATGGACAACTGCTTCGAGGCGGCCCGCATCTGCGGCATCAAGCGCGTCGTCTACGCCAGCTCCCTCGCCGTCTACGGGCGCCAGGCGGAGTTCGGGGAAAGGCCACTGACGGAAGAAGACCTGCGCCTGGGGACGGGCGTCTACGCGGCGTCCAAGATCTACAACGAGCACCAAGCCGAGTGGTACAACCGCGCCTTCGGCATGCAGATCACGGGCATCCGGCCCGCGAACGTCACCGGCCCAGACAAGCAACGGGGCTCCATGGACCACGTCCTCTGCATTACCCAGCCGGCCCGCGGCCAGCCGGTGCGCTTCCCCTTCCGAGACGCCATGCGTCTGCCGATCCACGTTGAGGACATCGCCGAGATTTTCGTGCGGGTGACGCTGGCCGAGACCACCCAGTACCCCATCTATAACTCGGGCGGCGAGACCATCAGCCTCGGCCAGCTGGCCGACCTGGTGAAAACCTACCTGCCCGACGCACGCATCGAGTTCGACAAGGACGAAGGCGGCAGGGCGTTGTCCGGCAACTACATGATGGACAACACCCGCCTTCGCCAGGAGTTCGAGTACGACCTCGCCCCGTTTCCGCAACGGGTGCTCGAGATCATCAATGACGTCCGTCGCGAGGAGGGCCTGCCGCTGGTTGGGGCCTAGACGCGCTGCGGGAGAGGGGCGCGCGGCAGCGGGGGTGAGGTCCGCCGTCCGCAGGCATCCCGCGCGGAGTTCGTGTGGGATTGGACGGACACCGCAGGATGAATCCTGCGGCTTCCCGAATGCGGCCGCTCAGGGCCGTTCACGGGCCTGCGTGTCGAGGAAAGCAGTGCGTTGCCAGCAGCCCCTCGCCGCATCGCGAAGAGGGGCGCGCGGCAGCGGGGGTGAGGTCCGCCGCCGGCGCATCCAGTCCTCTTAGCGGTCTGCGGCGCTCGCTGGAACAGCCTCAAACTTCTCCCGCAGCGGCCGCGTAGACTCCCACCAGTCGGCCGAGCGCGGCAGGATGATGCCGCCGGAGCGCTGATGGTATCCCTCAGGCAGGTCGACGCCCGGCGGCGTGACGCCGTGCTCCGCCAGCGCCCGGGCGCAGGCGAGGAGCTTGCGCCGCACGCGGATGATGAGGGCGTCGGTCGTGCCCAGGTGCTCCCGACTGCGGTCCATGATCGGGCCCATGCTCTCGGTCATGGCCATGTCTTGCTGGCGGATGCCTTCGATGCCGGTGTAGCTCTTCCAGGTACGCTGCGCCTCGCGGTCGATGAGGAAATCGTTCGCCAGAGTCTGC
>DATMBD010000012.1:0-5812 GCA_035559355.1 Dehalococcoidia bacterium | reverse complement strand
CGGTGAAATTCGCCAGCTGCCAGCCGGACACCAGGGTCATAGCCACCAGCGTCGGCATGAGGAGCAGCATCTTCGGCATGAACCGGGTCATGAACTCGATCCGCGCCTGCAAGGACAAGCGAGGCATGATCGGGCCGATGATGAACCCGACGAAGAGGTCGATGCCGGTCCACATGCCGCCGCCGACGATGTGGAAGAACTCCAGCGGCCAAAGCCGCTCCGATTCGATGGCGGCGATAAGGCCCACGACGACCACGCCCACGAGCGGAATCGCCCTTACGGGCACGATTTCAAATTCCGGTACGGCGACGCGCTCTCGCGGTGCCGCAACGCCCAGTGCCTGCGCTTGTCCTACCATCGCTACCGCCTGTTCAGCTCAGCCGTCCTGACGCTAGTTTAGGAAATTCGTCTCCTCGCTCAAAGCCGTTCCGGTTGCGCAGCTGGCCCGGCGGCCCCATCCCGCTTCGTCAGGTGCGCTTGAACGGCGGGAGGGTCTGGTCCAGCCAGAAGTACTGCGCCAACCGCGCGTCCGTCGAGGCGCCGAGGACGGTGAACGCCCGGTAGTTCTTGACCGCGGGCCATGCCAGCTCGAAGCTCGTCGCCCCACCCGGCCAGCGGATGGAGTAGAGCTTCTTCGCCAAGTAACGCTGGACCTCCTGCGCCAAGCCCTTGCGCTTCTCCGTGTCTACCTCGCCTTTCGCTTTGTCCAGCGTCTGGTCCACCCATGGGTCGCCGGAGAAGTCGCCGCGGCCGTTCGGGTCGAAGCCCGTGAAGCCGCCGCCTTGGGAGTGGTTGAAGAAGATGAGGCGGCCTATGGCATCGTCGCCGCCGCCGGAGGGCCCCAGCTTGTAGGAAATCCCGTCGAATCGGCCTTTGCTGTCGCGATACTTCTGCGGGAACTCCGTGTTGTAGTCGATGATGTTCGCCTTGAACCGGATGCCGATTTCGCCGGCCATGCCTTGCAGCACGTCCACGTACTTCGGGAAGTTCGGGCCGTACTGCGCCGTCGTGAAGTAGCTGGAGATCACCTCAACGCCGTTGGCGAAGCCGGCCGCTGCCATGAGCTTTTTCGCCTCGTCCAGGTTCTTCTGCAGGTACTTGACGTTTTCGCCGAACTCCTTGCTCTTCGGATCCAGCCACCAGCCCGGGAAGAAGTTGGCCTGCAGCTCCGTGTTCCAGCGCGTCTCCACCGGCAATCCCTGGCGCTCGAACTCCGAGGTGTTGTACACGACGTCGATGAAGAGATCGCGATCCCAGGACATCGAATACGCCTGGCGGACGCGTTCGTCTCGGAAGGGGTTCACCTCCAACGGCCCCGGGTTCCAACCGAAGATCGACCTCTGGCCGATGGCCTGGACCGGCCCCTGGTAGAGCGCGAGCTGCGGCACGTCCGACTTGACGGTGAGAAGGTCCGTGGCGCTCACGGCATAGACGTGCATGTTGCCGGTCTTGAACTGGGCCAGCGCCGCCGCATACTCCGGCACGATGGGGATATTGATGCCATCGACGTAGGGGCGCCCCTTCTCGAAGTAGTCCGGGTTCTTCTTGTACTCGAACCGCACCGAAGGCTCGTAGGCCGTGAGCATGAAGGGCCCGGTGCCGATAGGCTGGACGCGAAGGTCCACGCCGGAGGCTGCTTCCTTCGGCACGATGTGCGGATTGCCCGAGTTCGGTGTCGCGAGAAGCGTCGGCACGAAGGCGACCGGCTCCTTGAGCTTGAAGACGATCGTGCGGCTGTCCGGCGCTTCGACCGAGAGGACCGGCGCCGTGGGATTGGCGGCGTTGACGAGTTCGCTACGCAGGAGCCCCGTCTCGGCAAACCGCTTCCAGCTGTAAAGGACGTCGTCCACGTCCATGACGCGGCCGTTGACGGGCGGGAGGTTGTGGAACTTCACCCCCTGCCGGAGTTTGAACGTGAGCGTCAGCCTGTCCGGTGACCACTCCCAGGACTCGGCGAGGTCGCCAGTCACCTCTCCGGAAGGCTCGCCAAGCCTTCCCACCTCCAGCTTTGTCAGCCGGTTGTAGACGTACGCGTTGATGCCGGATGTGACGAGCGAATTGGACGCGAACGGGTCCAGGCTGCTGGTGTCAGCGTTGCGGGAGTCGGCGAGGATTCCTCCCGGCTTGGCCTTTGCCGACGTGTCCTCGATCTCCGCGACGAGGTCCGACTTCCCCTCGGAGGTTTCGTCGCCATCGCCGCCGCCGCAGGCGGCAAGGAAGGCCGCGCCGAGCGCCGTGGCGCCCGTGGCCGCTAGCGCCCGCCTCCTTCCCAAGCGGCTGGATAGCACTTTGGTCCAGTAACCGTGAGACATTTCTTCTCCCCTTTTTGCCGAAAGGCGGCACATCACCGTGCGGGGAAAATATTTAAGCCCCTTTGAGATGTCAATACCAACCGGCGTAACAATCCCCGGCCCGCGTCCAAGACAGAACCACGCTTCGTCCCGAAGCGCTACCATGAGTCGCGGCCAGGAGGCTGAATGTTCGTCGGGCGTCTGGCCGCCGCTTACCGGCGCGGCATCGTCTATCGAAGGTCGTTGGGATGGCGCCGCTTCGCGCTGCGGCTGCTGCGCGTGTGGCAGTGGGCGCCGCGGCTTCTTCATGCTCCTTGGCTGCCCTCTTCCGGCGACCTTGGCCGCGGGGCCGTCTTGGACGGGAGCTTGCCCTTCGGAGTGAACCTCTGCGGCTACGTCTCCTCGGAGACCGGCCTGGGCGAAGCGGCCCGCCAAGCGGCCCGAGCCTTGGAAGCCGCAGGCCTTCCCTTCGTGCTCAACGACATCCGCATGACCGAAGTGGCCAATAACGAATTGCCGCCGGTTTTGCCGACGGCCGCCAACCCGTACGCGTTCAACTGGTTTTGCGTGAACATCGCCGATGCCGACTTCGTCGCCTGGGAGCGGGGCGAAGCGTATTTCCGTGGCCGCTACAACATCGCCTACTGGGCCTGGGAGATGCCCGAGTTCCCGCGCGAATGGCTGAGCAGCTTCGCTTACTACGACGAGATCTGGGTGCCCAGCAACTTCGTCCTCCGTTCCCTCGCCGCCGTCGCGCCCCTGCCCGTCGTCCGCGTTCCCTACGTCGTCCCTCCGCCCCCAGAAGAGGGCGCCGCCGGCCGCGTCCTGGTCAGCCGAGCGGATCTCGGCCTTGGCGAAGAGACGTTCGTGTTCCTGTTCATGTTCCATTTCTTCAGCCTCTTCGAGCGCAAGAACCCCCTTGGCCTGATCGAGGCGTTCAAGCGCGCCTTTCCCGGCCGCGAAGACGTTGCCCTGGTGATCAAGACGGCGGGCGCGAGCAACGCTCGCGGCCTGGCGGAGATGCACCGCGCGGCCGCGGGCGCCAAGGTCGTGATCTTCGACAAGGTGATCGACCGCGCTGCCCTCAACGATCTCTACGGCATCTGCGACTGCTACGCCTCCCTCCACCGCGCGGAGGGCTTCGGCCTCACGCTGGCGGAGGCGATGCGGGCCGGAAAGCCGGCCATCGCCACGGCCTACGGCGGCAACTGCGACTTCATGGATGACGCCAATAGCTACCTGGTGCCCGCCCGCCTGACCCGCCTGCCCGCGGACCTGGGGCCCTACAAAAAGGGGTGGACCTGGGCGGAGCCCGATTTGGACGCGGCCGCCGAGGCGATGCGCCGCGTCTACGAAGACCGCGACGACGCCGCCGCCCGCGCCGCGCGCGGCCGCGCCGACATCGCCCGTTTGCTTAGCCCGGAGAGCATCGGCAGATCGATCAGGGAGCGCCTCGAGGCGATAGCCCGCGCCAAGGGGCTCGATGTTCCCAGCGCCGGGGTCTGACGGCCGCCGACCCGGCTCAAGAGAGGGAGGACGTCCATGTACACGGTCATAAGCTTCACGAAGGTACTGCCGCAGCACGTAGACGACTACATCGAAAACATGCGCGTCTGCGCCGCCAAAACGAACCAGGAGCCGGGCTGCATCCGGTACGAGGTCATGCAGGACATAACCGACCCGACGCTCATGTGCTTGTTCCAGGTCTTCGAGGACGAGGCGGCTTACCAGGCGCACCAGGACACGGAACACCACCGCATCTGGATCGAAGCCTCGGGCACTTGGCGCGACCCCAGCGTCCGTGTCCGTCACGAGCTGCGCTACATCACTCCCGCCCCCGCCCGGCCCACGACTTAAGGAGCCACCTTCGCCTTTACGTAAGGGGCGGATTCCCCTACTCTCGTCCCCATGCCCGATCCCGTCCCGGTGGAGGCGGAGGCCTCAGACCGCCTTTCGCGGAGCGCTCCCGCCCTCCCGGCGTCTCCGGCTACGCCTGCAACCCGCGATGCCGCCCCAGCCGGACGCGGCCCGGGCAAGGCGCCCGGCCCGCGACCGATCAGCACGTTCCACGCCTTGCGCTACCGCGACTTCCGCTACCTCTGGGCGGGAAACGCGTTTATGTCGGCGGCGCAGTGGATTCAAATCACGACCATGGGTTGGGTCTCCTACGACCTCACGGGCTCGGGAGGACTGGTCGGCGTCATCAGCAGCGTCGGCAACCTCTTCTCCCCGGCCATCGCCCCGTTCTCGGGCCTGGCCTCCGACCGGTTTAGCCGTACGCACGTAGTCGCCGTCAGTCAGGGTCTGCTGTTCGTCAACGCCCTCGTGCTGGCCATGATCATCGCCGCCGGCTGGCTGGAGGTCTGGCACCTCTTCCTCTTCGCGCTGGTCGCGGGCGCCCTAAACGCCTTCAACATGCCGGCTCGTCAGACGCTGGTCTTCGATGTCGTCCCCCGCGACGTCGTCCCGAACGCCGTAGCCTTGAGCAATCTCGCTTTCAGCACCATGCGCACCGCCGGCCCTATGGTCGGCGGAGGTCTCATCGCCCTTTTCGGGCCGGCCAACAACTTCGTCGTCCAGGCCATCGCCTACCTGTGCGTGGCGCTCTCTGCCCTGATGGTGCGCGTCCCCCGCCGTCCTGCCTCGGTCGCCGGCAGCCGCTTCGTCCAGGACATCGCCGAAGGCTACCGATGGGCGTTCGCGAACCCGCAGGCGCGCATCCTTCTCCTGATGCTGACCATCTACCCCACCTTCATCATCCCCCTCCACAACGCCCTGATGCCGATATTTGCCAAGGACATCTTCGAAGGCGGCCCGTCGTCCCTGGGGGTCTTCCTCAGCGCCCTGGGCGCCGGCGGCATCGTCGGCGGGCTCCTCGCGGCCTCGTTGAACGTGGTCGATCGCCGCGGCCTCCTCCAGCTGAACGCGATGTTCCTGTGCAGTCTTTCCCAGGCCGGCTTTGCGGCCATGGGCGCGCTGACGGGGAACGTCTGGCTGGGCGCCATTCTCCTCTTTCTGGCAGGCATCGGCGGTTCGATTTTCAACACGACCAACCAGACGGTGGTCCAGCTCATCGCCCCCGACTATCTGCGCGGAAGGATCACGAGCGTCATGCAGGTCCAGCCGCTGTGCATGGCAACCGGCACGCTGGTCGCGGGTGCTCTGTCTGACGTCTACGGAGCGGTGGCGGTGGGCGTGGGCATAAACCTGCTCGCCTTCGGCGTCACCTCAGCAGTGCTCGCCTTTTCCCCGCGCATGCGGGCCCTGCGGCTCAGCGGCCTCGCTTCCTAGCAGCCTGCCTTGAGTCGAGGCTGTCGCCTGGGGCGCGCGCAGAGAAGGAACTGCTCAGTCGTCGTCTCCCTCACCTCTATTGCTGCCGCTCTCGTGGCGGTCTTCAGATTCGTGTTCGCCGGAGCCAGACCGGTCATCGTCCTCGGGCTGTTCGTGTCCGTCCCTATCCTCGCTTTCGCGAGAGTCTCGGGCCGGCGCTTGGGTGCCGGTGGGCGTCGGCTGGACCGATG
>DATMBD010000011.1:0-2690 GCA_035559355.1 Dehalococcoidia bacterium | reverse complement strand
CACGAAACGCCGAGCGCGGCCTAACCCGCCGCTTCCGCGGAGGAACCTGAGCCTGCATCTCATCGCGGAGGTCCGCCACGGCGCTGGCGACCTCCGTCAGCAGACGGCGGAACTGCTGCCACTTGGCCCGGCCGATCCTGCGTTCGCAGGCGTCCTCGAAGCCGTTGCTCGCCTCCGCGAGCACCTCGAAAGCGGCCACGCCGCGTTCGGTCAGCGTGACGAGTTTCCCTCGCTTGTCATCGGGGTCCGTCGAGACATCCACGTAGCCTCGCTTTTGGAGATAAGCTACGAGCTCAGCCATGCTCTGCTTGGTCATGCGCGAGCGCGCCGCCAGTTCGGTAATCCGGGAACCGCCCGCAGAGATGTTGCGAAAGACCGCGCCATGAGCGATGCGCAAGTCATCGAAGCCCTGCTCGCGCACGCGCGCCCAGTTGTGCTCGAGCATCGCCTCGAAGGGCACTCTCAGCAAAGAGCCGAGCGTGCCGAGCTCTTCCGTGAGAGCACGATTTTTATAGTTCCCAACCACGGCTACATGTTGACATACGGTCAGGCATCCTGTCTAATGAGCGTCAGGTTGCCTGACCAATTTTGCTCCAGGGACCTGATATCAACGCTAGGAGGTCTTGGCCATGATCAACGCACCCATCGAAACGAATCTCGAAGTCGTAGGCAAGCATATCGCCCTGGAAGCAACCGACGTGGAAGCAGCGCTTGACCTCTACACGGACGACATTGTCTGGGAGTCGCCGGCCCGACAGCTGCGATTCGAGGGCAAGGCGGCCGTTGCCGCCAATTACCGTCGCATGTTTTCTTCCCTGGACTTCGCGACCTTCGAGTTGGAGCCGATAGAACGGTTTGCAACCGAGGACCGTGTCGTCGACGATTGCCGCGTCCGATTCACGCTCACGGGGGATGGATTTGCCAACGCCCCGGCGAAGCCGGGTGACCGCGTGGAACTGCGGTTGGTGCACGTCTTCGAAATGCGCGACGGCAAAATCTCCCGGGAGTCCACGTTCGAGATCTGGCGCAAGCTCTGAGCCGGCAACTCCTTGGCACACCGCGCCGGTCCCGCCGGGCTGCCGGAGAGCCGCGACGGTGAGACTGGCCTCAGGAGCGAAGTCTCAACACGGACGGGGCCGTCTTCTCCAGGATCTGCTCCTTGTCCGCCTCTGGAATGGCGACGTCGCGGATCCAGGAGAAGGTCTGCGCGTAGGTCTCGAACGACAGGAGCACCGGGTAGTCGCTCCCGGGCAGTATGTGATCGGCGCCGAAGGCCTTCCAGGCGCAGAGCAGCGCAGCGTGGGAGCCGTGGCCCACGGTGTCGTAATAGAATCGGCGGGCGGTGTCTTTCGGGGGCTCTGGCAGGTCTCGCGAGCGCATCGAGAACTGATTGTTCAGCCTGTCAAGCAGCATCGGAATCGGCCCGCCGAAGTGCGGCACGATGAACGTGATGTCCGGGAACTTGGCGGGAATGCGCTTGGCGATCAGGTGGAGAACGATCGCCGCGTCCTCCAGCGACGTCCCCACAGCGCCGCTGAGGCCGTAATCGGTGATGTACGGCGAGCAGATGCCGTTGCCGGACGGATGGTAGAAGATGATGCCGCGGCGGCGGTTGATCTCTTCGTACAGGGGCAGGAACTCATCTTCGGCGACGGACCGGTCCAAAGCCGAGATGTGGAGATTGACGCCGATCATGCCCAGCTCGTCCAGGCCGCGGCCCAGTTCCCGTAGCGAGGCCCTGATGTGGGGCAACGGCAGGGAAACGAAGGCCTTGAATTTGTCAGGGTAGCGTTCGACAAGCTGCGCGTAGATGTCGTTGCCGAGGCGGGCCGCGGCGACCGCCGCGTCTTCCTGCTTCCCATACGGGGCGCGGCCCGCCGCCGGCGAAAGCACTTGCAGGCCCACTCCGGCCTCCTCCATCAGCCGAATCCGCGCCTCGATGTGAGCCTCTTCGTCCGTGTCGGGATGGGGCGCCATCGGCCCGACGTTGGCGCCGGAAGGGTAGAGAGGCCGGATCGCCTCGCAGTAGGCGTGAGGGTGATAGTGGGCGTGAACGTCGACGATCATCTGCTCGCTCCTGGTGCTCTGTTCCGTGTACGCCGGCATTCGAGGACGGAGGCCGGCCCGCTTCGGCGTGCTGAGTCTAGCAGGTCTCCACCGTGGAACGGCCCGGGAACTAATCCCACGCCGGATTCGTCCGGGGAGCAGGAGGTGCAGCCGTGAAACTGGCAGCTATAGGCTTTCTGGCCGCCTTGGCGGCCGTGGTGCTCCTCGCCTGCGGCGGCGACGGCACGCGGACGACCGACGATGGCGGGGCGATGGTCAGCGGGGCCGGCAGCGTGGCGCCCAACGTTTTCCTGCGCTTCGAGGGCAGAACCTACCGCCTGCGCGACCTGCTGCAAGCAAACCTTCCCGAAGCTGCCGGCGATTACCGCGAAGTGGGCTCCACGACGGATGCCGACATCGACTTCGACGGCCGGCTGCGGCTCTACAAGCGCGCGGGCGACCCGGATGCGCTCTACAGCTACTCCCCTGGCGTTCCGAGGACGTCGGGGCAAGCGTTCTGGCTGCGATGGCTGCCGGAGGCTTCCGGCGCGGCCGCGCATTGATAGGCATCTCCAGGCGTCCGTCTCGGCGAGCAGGCGCCGAAATGCGCGGGCCGCGACGCGGTTCGTAGCTGCGGACGGCCT
>DATMBD010000010.1:0-3884 GCA_035559355.1 Dehalococcoidia bacterium | reverse complement strand
CTCGAAGGTCACGACCTCCTGCGTCCACAGGAGACGCATGACTTCGATCTGCTCTTCGATGCGGCGGCCGCGGTTGTGAAAGTCCTCATTCAGCGCCTCGAATTCGGCCGCGTTCCAGCCGTTGCCAACGCCGAGGCGGAGGCGGCCGCCCGAGAGCACGGCCACGGCCGCCGCCTGCTTGGCGACAAGGGCTGTCTGGCGCTGCGGCAAGACGAGGATGCCGGTGACGAACTCGATCGTCTTCGTGAGGCCGGCCAGGTACCCGAACAGGACGAAGGGTTCGTGGAAGTTGGAGCGCCAGTCGTAAGGCCCTTGCCAGCCGGGCCGGTGTTCGCCCGGTTGGACGCCGAGCACGTGGTCGTAGACGAGTAGGTGCGAGTAACCGAGCGCTTCGGCGGCCTGGGCGTAGTCGCGGACGACGGAAGGGTCCGCGCCGATCTCCGTCTGCGGGAACGTGACTCCAATTTGCACGCCGGTGTCTCCTTCAGAATTTCCGTGAGGCCCGTCCCAAGGTTCGACGAGCTGCTCGCGGCCGTCAACTTTGCCGGTGGCCCGGCGATATGGAGTTTGCATCGCTGCGTTCTGATCTGTGAAGGCTGCGCTTTGTTTCTCCTTTCAGCAGGGACGCTACCGTCTCGGAACGGCAGGCGAGGTTGATCGCGACAATTGCCGTCCTCCTCTTCATCGGATTCGACCTGGCGCTCGTCGTGGCTGCGTTGCTGTGGCTGAGCGAGCGCCGGGCCCAGGAGGACAGAACGGACGCCAGGTCGCGCGACAGGCCTCTGCGGTACCGCTAGGCGTCCCCCGCGCCCGCCGCCAGCACCCTAGCAGCCCGCGCCAGGTCCGCCTCCCGATTCACGTTCAGGAAGGACAGGCCTTCGGGGTCGAACTCCCGCCAAACGTCCGGTTTCACGTAAAGCGTGTCGATCTCGTCGAGAAAGCCGGTCAGCTTCAGGCGGCCGGCTTCCAGGTGCGCGCGGATTATCGCCGCGCAGTCCCTGGAGTACACGGCGCAGAGTGGCTCCGGCAGGCCGTCGTGGAGGGGCACGACGGCGCCGTGACCCGGGGCGAGCCGTAGCAGCTCGGCGATGAGGCGCGGCTGAAGCAGAGGCATGTCGCAGGCGACGGCGATTGCGAAAGGCGCCCGCATGGCCGCAAGCCCGCTATAGAGGCCGCCCAGAGGCCCGGAGCCGGGGTATGCGTCCTCGATCACCTTCGCTGCGGGCGTGGTGACGACTGGCGGCAGGCGCTGCCCGACCGCTTTCACGATCAGCCACTCGTCCACGAGGCCATCGAGGCGGTCGAGCACGCGCTGCAGGAGCGTCCTGCCGAGGAGGACTTCGCTCGCCTTGTCACGGCCGAGGCGGGTGCTGCGGCCCCCCGCAAGGACGATGGCCGCGGCCCGCAGCGTGGCGTCGCTCATGCGTCCGGCCTCCTCTCGTCCGCGTGAGGTATGCCGTTCACCGTCTGGATGATTTCGATGATGTCCCGATGCTGCTCCGTGAGGTCCCCAGCCAGCATCCGGCCGGTCAGGTACTCGATTCCCCAGACACGGATTAGGGCGGGCCGCTCGGGGTCCAGCACCTTGTCCAGGCAGCGAAGGATCATGAAACGGAAGTCGCGGGCGGAGTTGCCGGGCGATTCGAACTGCCCGTAAGGCTCGGCCTGGCCCTCGCTGACCTCGATCTCGAACCCGAGGTCGCGCGAATCCCATACGTGCCGCGCCAGCGTCGGCGCGAACGGGACGGCGTAGGCGACTTGGTCGAAGTGGCGAATGACGGGGAAGGAATCCCGCAGGGGCGTCTTGTAATGGAAGTCGAAGCCGCTGACCAGGCGTCCTGGCCACCCTTCACGCCGCAGACCGGCGAACAAGTCGCGGATGAAATCGAGGTCCAGCCTTCCAGCGGACGTGACCAGAAGGCCGGCGCCCGGCAGGGCGGCGCGCACGCGCCCTGCAAGGGCGGCGAGGTAGTCCGGCCGGAAGCGCCAGCGGCTGGGGCCGAGGGGGAAAAACGGCTCGTTTTCGATTTGGATGGTCGAAACGGCGCCCAGGCTGGCCCCGTATTCGCGCTTCAGGGCTGCGAGCAGGCGATCGGCGTAGGCGAGCGCGCTGCGGGCGAGGGCGGCCTCGGTGTCGATGATGGAACCCGGCCCCGGCTTCTCCGCCGAGCCATCGAAGACCCATCCGGGGACGTGTTCCTCCGGATAACGAAACACGCGCACCGGCCCCACGTTCAGGCAGAGCTCGATCTGGCTTTCGAAGCAGTAGTCGAGGAACGGACGGTAGGGGGCGAGGTCGATGACGCCCTGCCGCGGTTCGATGCGGCTCCAGCGCAGGCCGAGCCGCAGTTGTCTGACACCAAGCTCCCGGACGGCGAGGTCCAGGCCTCGCAGAGCCCGGGGCGTTTCGTCGCCCCACACCTCGGGCGAAAACGACCCACCGAGCGAGAGGCGGGCGAGGTCCGCCGCGTGTCTCGCGAAGAAATCGGAGTTCGGCCTAGACGCCTCCGCCCACGTCTCGTGCTGCTCGTAGAGGTCCCAGGCCTTGCGCACGGCCTCGACGCCTCCGAATCCTGCCGCGAAGGCAGCAGCGGCTCCGGCACGGAGCAACTGCCGTCGTGACATGCGATGCGGGTCGTGGTTCGTCACCCGTCCATCGTCACCGCAGGGCGTTCCGGTAGCAAGTGGATTGACGATGCTCAATTATTGAGCAATCATGCATTGGCCATGCCCCGGACCAAGACTCATCTCAGCGCTTCCGAGTACGCAGTCCTGGGCTTGCTGCGCCAGAAGCCCGCCTACGGCTACGAGCTGCAGCGGAAACTGAGCGCTGCGCAAGGGCTGGGGAGGGTTTGCCCGGTGGAGCCCGCGATGGTCTACGCGATTCTGAAGTCCCTTGCCGGGCTGGAGCTCATCGATGGCGAGTGGGACAACCGCGCCTATCCGCCGCGGGCCGTGTACGCGGCGACGGCGGAGGGGGAGGCCGTGTTTCAGCGTTGGCTGCGCCAGCCCGTAGCCCGCGTGCGGGAGGTACGCCGCGACTTCCTGGTCAAGCTCTATTTCGCGCTCGAAGAGAGCCTCCCTGCCGCACTCGAACTCCTCGATGCGCAGACGAGGGCAATCGAGGCCTACCAGGACGCCATCGAGCGCGAACTGGCGGCGGCGCAAACAGGGAGCTTCGATGCGATCGTCCTCGAGTCCAAGCAGACGGCTGCCCGAATAACGCTGGAATGGCTACGTGACGTGCGCGGGGAGCTGGAGGCGCGGGGGGCTCCTGAGGCCGTGTCGTGAAGTTCGCAGCGGCCAGGTGGCTCGTCCTCGTCGGGCTGTTGGCGGGGGCAGCCTGCGGCGGGGAGACAGGACAAGGAGCCGGGGGGAGCGAAGTGCGGGGAAGGGTGACGGTGTTCGCGGCGGCGTCGCTTCAGGATGCCTTCAGTGAGATCGCGGCCTCCTTCGAAGACCGGCATCCGGGCGTAGAGGTGGAGTTCAATTTCGGCGGCTCTCCTACCCTGCGCGCCCAGCTGGAACAGGGCGCCCGCGCCGACGTCTTCGCCAGCGCGAACGCCGAACAGATGGAGCTGGCCCGAAACAGCGGCGTGGTGGAGGCGGAAAGCGCCACCTTTGCCCGCAACGCCCTGGTGGTGATCACGCCGTCCTCCAATCCCGGCCGTGTCGACGCTCCCGCAGACCTTGGTAAGCGTGGCCTCAAGCTCGTCCTCGCCCATCCGGATGTGCCTGTTGGCGATTACAGCCGCCGCGCGATCTCCGCCATGGCCGCGGATGCAGCCTTTGGGACCGGGTTCGAGGCGGCGGTTCTCGGGAACGTCGTATCGCTGGAGAGCAACGTTAAGCAGATCGTCGCCAAGGTGGAGCTAGGAGAGGCA
>DATMBD010000009.1:0-2863 GCA_035559355.1 Dehalococcoidia bacterium | reverse complement strand
CGTCGGTGAGCGTCTTGCGCGCGAACGCCATGCCGTCCAGCGTGCGGCCCGGCCGCGACAACCCCTCCGTCCGCGAAAGCGTCGCGCCCAGGGGATAAAGGAGCGCAGCGGCCACCGCGAGCGCCGCGGCTCCCGCCCAGGCGCCCTTCGCCAGCTGCGCCAGCCCAGCCCGCGGCCGCCACCCATCCGCCACCCACCACAGGCCCATTGCCCCGCCGACGCCCAAGAGCAACCACGCCTGGTAGTAAAGCTTGAAGACGCTGTTCAGCCGGGACCGGAAGAGGTCCTGGACGAAGAACAGCTCCGCGCCGAAGACGAGCAACACTCCAGTGCCGATCGCGACGAGGGCCGGCACAAGGTGACGTTCGTCTTCCCCGGCCCGAATGGCGTGCAGCAAGGCGGCGGCGCAAATGGCCAGGGCGGCGCCGAAGAATGCCGTCGTCGTCCAGTTCCAGCCGCGGGCGCTTATCGCATCGCCGAGCGTGACGGCGTTGCCATCGAAGGCCACGAGCAAGGCCCAAAGGAGGGCGAACGCGACAGGCACGGCCGCGGCAAGCTGGAGCTCGGCTGCCGCGAGGCGGGGACGGGCCCGCCCCAGGAGCACCAGGGGCAGAGGCAGCGCCACGAGCAGGAGCGGCGCCCAGAATAGGGCGCTGTGCAGGGGCCGTGTCGCCCCATCGGTCACGGGCTCCAGCCCGCTCGCCTGACTCGAGAAGCCGGCATAGAACGGCGCGTACAGCAGAAGGGCAAGCGCCCCCAGGGGCAGCAGAAAGCCTAGCGAGTCCCTCAGGGCGAAGCGGAGTTCCCCCGCGCCGAACGCGTTACGGGCGAAGACGAGCAACGCGAGCACGAAGCCGAAGGTGGGCAGGTCCCAGGCGTTCAGGAACCCAAGCGCACCCAGCGCGACCGCTGAAACTGGCAGCAAGGCTGGGCTTTCTCGCCATGTGTCCAGGCCCAGGCCTTCCTCCCGCCGCCAAAAGGACAGCGCCAGCCCGAACGCCACCAGCGCGTACGGGACGGCCATGACGTGGGGATGCAGATCACCGAGGATGAAGCTAAAGAACGGGAACTCGGTGATCGAATCCGCGTTCGGAGAGATGCGCGTCGCGCGCCACCACCACCAGAAGCTCGATTGCTCGTCCGGATACTTGATGCAGACGACCGGCAGCAGGCAGGCGTCGCTCTTGCGGGCGTCCTCGAGGTTGCCGATATCGATGCGCTCGACGGCAGCCGCCGGGAGGGCTCCGTTCGCGGCGGCGAACTCCAGCACGCCCTCCAGGTTCCCGAGCACGGTCACGAGGACAGCGGCGCCGACGCCTACGGTTAGGGCCGCTCGGAACGCCACGCGGCGCAGCGACGACGCCAGCTCGTAGCCGAGCCCGAACGCTACCGTCGCGGCGAGCGCAGCCGTTCCCGCCAGGCCCAAGTTGAAAGCCACTGACGTCTTGACGAACGCCAGTTTCGCCAGTATCGCCTGGAGGACGTAGCCGAAGTAGTAGTAGCTCACGTCTGCGCCCGCCAGCCACGGGTCCTCCGGGGGATAGAAGCGGCTGCGCGCGGCCGCGTTCAGGAACATGAAGTCCATCGGCTTTTCGGTGGCGAAGATCTCGGGGATGTAGGATCGGATGTGCGCCGCCGTGAAAAACGCGGCCGCGAACACCGCCTCGACGGCGATGGCAAAGCCGGTCCTCGCTCGTAACGCATCGACCAGCTCGCTTCCGTGGCGACGGAGGATAAGGAAATCGACGGCGGCCACAGCCAGCAAGCACCAGACCACGCTGCCGGGCCGATTGGGCAGCACGTGGGCGGTCAGCGCCAGCCAGAAGAGGTAGCCGGTGAGGAGGACGCCCAGCGGCTTCGCGAAGGCGTAGCCGGCTCCGGGCAGGCGGCGGAAGAGGAGGAAGGCGACCGGCAGGGCGACGATGCCGAGGACCTCGACGACGAACCACCAGGCGAAGGCTTCGCCCAGCATCAGCCGCGCCGCGCGAGTCCGGAAACCTTATTCGAACAGGGCGTCCACGAAGGCATCGGCGTCGAACGGGCTGAGATCGTCCTCACCCTCCCCCGTCCCCACGAAGCGAACCGGCAGCCTCAGTTCGTCGCAGATGGCGAAGACGATGCCGCCTTTGGAGGTGCCGTCGAGCTTGGTCAGGGCGATGGCGGTGACGTCGACGGCCTCGGTGAAGGCTTTGGCCTGGAGGAGCGCGTTCTGGCCTGTGGTCGCGTCCAGCACCAGCAGCACCTCGTGCGGCGCCGTGGGATCGCGGCGCTGGATGACCCGGCGCACCTTGCGCAATTCCTCCATGAGATTGAACTTCGTGTGCAGACGGCCTGCCGTGTCGATGATGGCGACCGCGGCGCCGCGGCTCTGGGCCGCGCCGATGGCGTCGAAGGCGACGGCGCCCGGATCGGCGCCCTCGCGGTGGGCGACGACCTGCGCCCCGACCCGCTCCGCCCACTCCGTGAGCTGCTGGATCGCCGCGGCCCGGAACGTATCGCCGGCGGCCACGACGACGTTCTCCCCTTCCTTGCGGTAGAGGTGGGCCAGCTTCGCGATCGTCGTCGTTTTGCCCGTCCCGTTCACGCCGACGACGAGGATGACTCCCGGGCGAGGCGGCTCGACGACGTCCTCGCCCCAGAGCTTCCCGGCTAAGGGCACGCTCTCCAGGATCGAAATCAGCTCCGCCTTCAGCAGTTCCCTCACCGCCTGCGGGTCGCGGACGCGCTCCTTTTCCACCCGCTCGCGGACGGCTTCGAGGACCTTTTCGGTCGTGCGGACGCCGACGTCCGCGCCGAGGAGGACTTCCTCGAGCTCCAACCAGAGGTCTTCGTCGATCTTGCCGCGGTCGAGGATGCCGGCGAT
>DATMBD010000008.1:0-5411 GCA_035559355.1 Dehalococcoidia bacterium | reverse complement strand
CGTCAGGACCAGACGCCTCACGGCGGAAGCGTCTTCGCCGGCGAGGCATTGCCAGATGGCGCTATGCTCGCTGTCCACGGGGCGGATGCTGCCGCCGCCGTTGGCGGCCGCGGCGCGGAGCAGCGGGCCGCCCATGACCATGGCTTCTTTATTCGCCAAAGCGACTGTCTTGCCGCACTCGAGCGCGCGAAGCACCGGCTCCAGCCCCTGACGGCCGACAACGCCGGCCACGACGATATCGACTTCAGGGTCGCAGGCGATCTCCGTCAGGGATGCCGGCTGCGGCGCTGCGGCCAGCATTTCGGCAAGCGATTCGTGATCGGCGCAGGCGACGAGGCGCGGCTGAAACTCGTCTACCTGTTGCGCCAGCAGACGGATGTTGGTCCAGGCGCTCAGGGCCGTGACCTGGAAGCGGCCGGGATGAGCGCGAATGACGTCGAGGGTTTGGCAACCGATCGACCCGGTCGAGCCGAGGACGGCGACACGAGTCAGAGGACGATCCACTTCAGGTAACAGTATACAGGCCCCCAGACCGGGCAGCGGGCGGGCGTGGCGTCAGGTGCGCGTGTCGTGACGCCCCGAGAGGGAACCAGGCCTACGCCGATGGCCGGTGGGGCATGTTCATGTACACCCCACCGCGCGCCAGTTCGTCCAGCATCTGGTCGATGCGCTTCGCCCTCGTTTCCGGCCTTTTTGCCAGCGCGATCCAGCCGAGGTAGTCGTTGCGCTGGTACGCGGGCCTGGCCTCATAGGCCGCCACGAGGCCGCGCTGCTCGAGCGCCAGGCGCACGTCGTCCGGCATCGGCTGCAGGGGACGCTTCAGGTTCCGAGGGCTGCGTTCGCGGACCATGGATGCACTCCTACAGTTCCTGGCGGTTCTCCATCGCCCGCGCCAGCGTCAAATCGTCCGCGTACTCCAAGTCGCCGCCCATGGGCAGGCCGCGAGCCAAGCGCGTGACGCGCACACCCAACGGGTGCAAGAGCCGGCTTACGTACATGGACGTGGCTTCGCCCTCCAGGTTCGGGTTCGTGGCCATGATCACCTCTCGCACGCTGCCGTCGCGCAGACGCTCCAGCAGCTCCCGTACCTTGAGCTGCTCCGGCCCGACGCCTTCCATGGGCGAAATCGAGCCGTGGAGGACGTGGTAGAGGCCTTTGTGGCTGCGGGTCCGTTCCAGCGCCAGGATGTCGAGCGGCTCTTCGACGACGCAGATCACACTTCGGTCACGGCCTTCGTCGGCACAGATGGCGCATGGGTCCACGTCAGTGGTGTTCTGACAAACGGAGCAAAGGCCGATCTTCTCCTTGACCTCGACTATGGCGTCAGCGAGCGCCTGTGCCTCTTCCTTGCTGGCCCGCAGGAGGTGATACGCGAGGCGTTGAGCTCCCTTAGGGCCGATGCCCGGCAGACGGTGCAGTTCTTCGATGAGACGGGCCACGGGAGCAGCGGCGCCGGAAGGCCGCCAAGGTTCGTTCAAGCGCCTACCTCTTGCTCGCGCGCCGCGCGGCGCGGTTCACTGGCAAGGGCGCACCGCCGCCGGGCGCCTGGCCACCGGCCAGGCCTGGGATGCCGAGCCCTCCCAACGCGCCTTCCAGGCCCCCCGTCAGGGCGCCGAGTCCCTGGGAGTGGAAGGCCTGCACCTGCTGCAGCGCTTCGTTCACCGCCGCGATTATCAGGTCTTCGAGCATGCCCACGTCGTCCGGGTCGACCGCGTCAGGTTCGATTTTCAGCGACTTGACGCGGTAACCGCCCGTAATTTCCACCTTGACGGCGCCGCCGCCTGCGGTGGCCTCCGCGACGCGATTCTCGATCTCCTCCTGAGCCTTCTGGAGACGCTCCTGCATCTGGGCAAGCTGCTTGAGCATATTCTCGTTCACGCCGGGTCTCCTCCTCCCGGAGACAGGATGCGGCCCCCCATCTCCTGCGCCACCCGTACCAGCGGGCTGCGGCTCGCCGGCTGCCGCTGGTTCCAGGGCTCCACGTTCGGGTCGTGCACGCAGCGGACGCTTACGGGCCTGCCTAGCACTTCCGAGACCACAGCCGAAAGAGTCTCCAGGTTCTGGTTTTCGGACGCCTTGGTCGCGTGCACCGGGTACTTGAAGCCGAAGATGACTTCATTTTCGTCTGCCTGAATGATATCGCAGGCGCTGTTCAGCAGTGCGGCAAGCTGAGGGGAGCCGGCCGCGCGGGCGCGCTCGTACATGATCCGCAGCCGGGCCCGCGAAGCCGCCAGCGTCGGGTCAGCGGTGGTCGAAGGAGGAGGGACGGGCTTCGCCGCGAGGGGTTCAGCGGTCGATTCCTTGGCGGCTGCCGCCTGGGGACGAATGGACGCGGCCGCCGTGGCTTCCGAAACGGAATGGGAGGCGCCGGTCTCCGGCAGAGCCTTGGCCCGGCCAGCCTGCGTGCGGACGCCGCGATCGGAATCCTGCGCACCTGCCTGGCTCGGCTGGCCGTGGGCGCCGCGGGCCTCGCGCGCGTCTTCCGACAGAACGCACTCCGCCAGGGCGATGTCCAGCGGGAGGGTGGAATTCGGGTCGGTCTTCAGGTCTGCCTCGCCGAAGGCGCGCAGGGCCGCGAGCACGCGCGCCGTCGGCACCGTCGCCACGGCTTCCCGCAGCTCGGTGAGACGCTCCTGGGTTGCACCCTCATGCGGTTCCAGGCCGGTTTTGACTAGAAGCAGGTCTCGCAGCTCGCTGACCAACTCGCGCTGGAACTGGCGCAGGTCGAGGCCGTCGTCGCGGACGCTGGCGATCAACGTCAGTCCGCCGGCGAGGTCGCCGGCGATGGCGAGGCGAGCCAGCCTGCCGGCTCGCTCGTCGCCGATGAGCCCGAGGCCGGAGCGCACCTGCTCGAGGGTGAGGTCGCTGCCGTAGGACGTGGCCAACTGGTCGAGGAGGTTGACGGCGTCGCGGTGGCTGCCGGTAGCCGCGCGCGCGATTAGTTCCAGTGCCTGGGGTTCGCAGCGGATGCCCTCACCTTCACAAATGCGCTCCAGGTTCTTGACCATGGCCGCGAGGGGGGCACGCCGGAAATCGAAGCGCTGGCAGCGGGAGGCGATGGTGGCAGGAAGCTTGTGGGGCTCCGTGGTCGCCAGAATGAAAACGGCGTGCGGAGGCGGCTCTTCCAGCGTCTTGAGCAGGGCGTTGAACGCCGCCTCCGTGAGCATGTGCACTTCGTCGATGAGGTAGACCTTGTAATCGCCCGCGCCGGGGGCAAAGGCGACCTTGTCGCGAAGGCTCCTTATCTCGTCGATGCCTCGGTTGCTGGCGGCGTCGAGTTCGATGAGGTCGATAGCGCGGCCGCTGAGAAACGCCTCGCAGGACTCACACGCGCTGCAGGGCTCGCCGCCGCTCCGGTTGCGGCAGTTCAGGGCTTTGCCCAGGAGGCGGCCGGTGGTTGTCTTGCCTGTGCCGCGCGGCCCCGCGAAGAGGTAGGCGTGAGCCACGCGGTTGCTCGCCAGAGCGTTCTTGAGCGTGGCGGTGACGTGCTCCTGCCCGGCGACCTCGTCGAAGGTGCGCGGACGCCACTTGCGATAAAGGATCTCGGTCAGCTTGCTACCCCGCCTCGCGCCGGAGCCGCATTCGAAGGCCCGGCGTTTGCTTCCACCCGCCGGGCCGGCGTCTCTCGAGAAGCGGTTAGGCTCGGCGGGGTGTGTGTGGCAAATATACGACCATTGCGCGCCGCCCCTCAATGCGCGCCTGTCGCTCGCCGGCGGGTGACCCCGGCCCGGCGTGCTCGCGCCGCCCGCGTCGCGGTATGCTGCGCGTATGCCGTTCTACCCTCAGGATATCGACATCGGCGCGGACGTCTACAGCAACGACGGCCACAAGCTCGGCGAGCTGCGCAGGGTCATTCTGAAACGCTCCGACCTGACGCTGACTCACGTCGTGGTCGATGTGGGTTTCCTGCGCTCCGGCCACCATCTCTGGGAGGGCGGCCTCGGCCTCGACTACGACCGCGTCGTGCCCGCCGAAGCCGTGGCTTCGGCCGGCCGCGGCCGCATCGATCTGGCGATGACGGCGGGCGAGTTCAAAGAGGCGCCCGCGTATTCGGAGGACCGATACGAAGGCCCGCAGGACTTGACGCCGGGCAACTACGACATCGCCGATCTGGCGCTCCAGGCTCAAATAGTCGCCGGCGCTATCGCGAGCGCGCCGGGCGCGTGGATCGTCGAGCGCCTCAACAGGCCCCTCGACAGCCTCGACATTCGCGCCGGCATGGGCGTCTGGCGCAACTATCCTCACGAAAAATTGGGAGAGGTCGACCGCGGCCTCTTCGATCCGGACACGGGAAAGCTCCAGGCGCTGGTGGTCAAGCGTGGCTTCGTGACGACCCGAGACGTCATCCTGCCGGTGCGCTACGTCTCAGAGATAATCGATGACGTCTCTGTCCGCGTCGACATCACGGACGAAGAACTGGACAAGTTGCAGGAGTACCGCGAGCCCTGACTGCGGACGCGGCTTACGCTACGCGTCGGCTCTCAAGAGCGCCGCTCTGTTACCCAGTGGGCGAGCTGGGACAGCGTCTTCCTCGCCTGCGCCGCCGCGTACGAGTCGAGCGCGGCCAGCGGCTCGGACTCCAACGCCCGGAGCGCTTTGTCCCGAAAGTCATAGGCGACGGCGTAGCACCGGTCGACGATGTCCGATTCGCGCACCTGCTTGAGGGCGCGACGCAGGTTTTCCGCCTTGCGCTGACCATCGAAGAGACGTTTGACGGGGTTGTCGTCCGGATCGCGTTCGATGAGCATCAGCGCCGGCAAGGTGAGCGTGCCCTGCATGAGGTCGCTGCCGGCCGGCTTGCCAAGCTCAGCCTCATCGCCCGTGAAGTCGAGGATGTCATCTACAACCTGGAAGGCCATCCCCAGGTTCTCGCCGTAAGCGCGCATCGCCATCGCCTGAACCGCCGAGAGGCCTGCGACCATGGCCCCGCCCTGGGCGGAGGTCGCGAAGAGGGAGGCGGTTTTGCCGTAGATGCGGTTGAAGTAGTCGCGCAGGGATTGGCTGTAGGCGTAGGCGCTGATGTCCTGTTTCAGCTCCCCTGTCGCCATCTCCATCAGCGTGCGGGCGAAGAGGCGGATGACCTCGATGTCGCCGGTTCGGGCGACGAGTTCGGCGGCGTGCGCGAACATGTAATCGCCGACCATGACGCTTGCGGCGTTGCCGACGAGGGCGTTGGCCGTGGCGCGGCCGCGCCGGGTGGGCGCGGCGTCTATGACGTCGTCGTGCACGAGCGTTGCCGTGTGAAGAAGCTCGATCGAGGCCGCCAGCGGCACCAGCAGTTCCAGGTCGTAGCGGCCCATCCTGCCGGCGAGGAGCGTTAGGGCGGGCCGCGCCCGCTTGCCGCCGGCCTGCAGGAGATGATCGACCGTGCCGGAGAGGAATTCGAAGTCGGCGGGCAGGAGCGAACGGAG
>DATMBD010000007.1:0-2293 GCA_035559355.1 Dehalococcoidia bacterium | reverse complement strand
TGAGCCATCGCGCGCGAAGACGGAGGCGATGCGCGTCTCGCGCAGGAATTCGCTTACGTCGACCACGGCCTTGCTCGAGTACGTGGACGGGATGAGCTGGTTGAAGTTCGGGAAGGTACCCTGGATGAGCTGGGCCACCATCTCCGCGTTCTGCAACTTGAAGAGGATCTGGGTTTTCGCGGCGTTCGTGCGCAGGGTCAGCGGCTGCTCTTCTTCGGCAAGGAGGCGCTGCAGCTCGTTCAGCGCTCGGGCCGGGATCACGATCTCCGTCGTTTCGATCGACACATCCAGCGGCAGCTTGTACACCGAAAGCCGGAAGCCATCGGACGCCGCCAGCGTCAACAGCTTGCCATCGAAGCGCGCATCCACGCCCGTCAGAACGGGGCGGGAGTCGTCCGTGGCGGCGGCGAAGACGGTGCGCGCTATCGCCTGGCGGAGGCCTTTCGGGTCGATTTGGACTTCGATGCCGTCCTTGACCACCGGCGTCGGCGGGAAATCATCGGCGTCCATGCCGCCGATCGTCGCCTCGTTGCGGGCGCACTCGACCCGAACCTGACGCGAGCGAGGGGCGACCGAAAGCGAGATCCTCTCGTTCGGGAGCGTGTTGACGAAGTCGCCGAGGAGGCGCGCAGGCACGGTAATCGCACCCTCCTCCTCGATTCTGGCCTCGAGCCAGCAGCTCATCGTGATTTCCAAGTTCGTCGCCGAGAGCTTCAGACGCTCGCCGTCGGTCTGAATGAGGACGTTGGCCGTAATCGGCAAGGGGCTGCGAGCGGCGACGGCGCGTCCAACGATGCCCAGCCCTCGCGAAAGGGCTTCCTGGGTGCAGGAGACTTTCATTTATACGCTCACCTAGCTTAGCAATTGAGCCTGGGCTTGGCGGCAGTATAGACGGGCCTCGCGGGTCGTACAAGGCGTCTCGCGCGGCCGTCAACCTGCGGGATTCGCCCTACTTCGCGCGCAGGCGGGAGAGGCCGCGACCTTGGCGCCAGACGTCGATTTGGAGGTGATCGGGCGGGTCGGGGACGCGGGTGAGAACGACCTCATCGATGTCGATTCTGTAGAGGACGCCGCCGCCTGCGCCGCCCCCCATCGCCTCGAGGCGGGCAGGCTCATCGACGCGAACGGCGCGGCCGGCGAGCTTGGCGTCGCCGGGCCAGGCTGCGGGGTCTTCGGGAGGGTCATCCGACATCGCATGCAGGGCCAGCCTCGGATCGCGGGCAAGGTCAGCGGACTTTCGGGAGGCGGACATCGACCCGAACCAGACTTCTCCGTCCGCGAAGGTGGCCTCGATGCCGCTGAGGCGCGGCGAGCCGTCCTTGCGGACCGTCGCCAGGATCTTGTGCTTGTGGGCGCCGAACCGGGCACGGACCCTGGCCGCGAACTCCGGCGCTTCTCGCTCGATGTCTGCCCAGCGAGCCATGTAGCTTCCGCCCTTCATTCCCGCGGCGATGTCAGCCCACCGGCGGGCATCCCCGATGAGGCCTTTGGATTCTAATCCAAGCCGGTTGCTCGAGAGCGGCCCGCAGCGCCAGCCCAGGCCACGCGAGGCATGCTTGTCTCTTTGGCCCATGGCAGACCCGTGAGGAAGCTGGAAGGCCATTAGATCCCGTCTCGTCCTCAGATGCCCCTGCACTCCCGTTATCGACTCCGGATCGCCGGTCACATCGTCGCCGTCGGTGCCGATGAGCGGCCCTTTTGGGCCGTTTGGGCTATTGAGCAGCTTTCCGCAGCGCGCCTAAGTTTAGGGCTGCGAGGCGAAGCCGTGGCGCAGAAGGTTTCAAACCTCGTCTAGGGGGGAGC
The DNA here is from genome assembly GCA_035559355.1 of Dehalococcoidia bacterium. Lineage (GTDB taxonomy): Bacteria > Chloroflexota > Dehalococcoidia > DSTF01 > WHTK01 > WHTK01. The sequence goes on along the minus strand of DATMBD010000007.1, from coordinate 490 downwards.
GTCTTGGAGGGAGGTCTGCATATGTGGGGTACGCACGAGGGGATGGGCTGGTGGATGCTCATTGGCTCACTGTGGTTCGTAGCATTCTGGGTGACGATCATCTACCTGATAATTTGGGCAATCAATCGAATAGGAGAGCGGCGCACGGATGAGACGCCCCTGGAGATCCTTCGCCGGCGCTACGCTCGCGGCGAATTAAGCGAAGAGCAATTCGAGAAGATGCGGCGTGATCTTGGCGGATGACAGGCCAAGAGGGCTGTCACGCGGACCAGCGCATTAGGGCCTCCTATGGCGTTGACGCCGCGGCTTTCGCTGAGTGCTTCACCCCGCCCAGCTCGCCCGTCCGGCCTGCGCCTTCCGGCCTGAGGCCTCGGCATTCACGGAGCTGCGATTGTCGTAGGCCGCCGCTTGCCGTTACGCCGAAGCAGAGAGGGCCGACTCGATTGCCCCCACCGTCGCGTCGATATCCGCATCGCTGTGGGCGGCAGAG
>DATMBD010000006.1:0-6390 GCA_035559355.1 Dehalococcoidia bacterium | reverse complement strand
CTCGCCGCCGCTGCTCCAGGGCAAGACCATCGCCATGCTCTTCGAAAAGCCGTCCCTGCGCACGCGCGTCAGCTTCGAGGTCGGAATGCGACAGCTGGGCGGCAGCGCCATTTACCTGTCGCAGGCAGAGGTAGGCCTCGGTCAGCGGGAACCCGTGAAGGACGTAGCCCGCGTCCTCAGCCGCTACGTCTCGGCCATCGTCGCCCGCACTTACGCGCAGTCGACGCTTGAGGAACTGGCCGCTTCCGCCGACGCGCCCGTGGTCAACGCCCTCTCGGACGACGAGCACCCCTGCCAGGCCCTCGCCGACCTCCTGACCGTGAAGGAGAAGAAGGGCAGGTTGGGGGGCGTGCGCATCGCCTTCGTTGGTGACGGCAACAACGTCTCGTCGTCCCTGGCCATCACCTGCGCGCTGGCTGGCGCCGATTTCGCGATCGCCTCTCCGGAGGGCTACGCCCTTTCGCCGGCGGTCCTGGCTGTCGCCCGCGACTGGGCGCGCCAGACCGGCGGCAGGATCGAGACCGTGACGCTGCCGGAGGAGGCCGTGCGAGGGGCTGACGTGGTCTACACGGACGTGTGGACTTCCATGGGCCAGGAGGCGGCTTGGCGCGAGCGTCTGGAAGCCTTCCAGGGCTATCAGGTCGATTCGAAGCTGATGTCGCTCGCGAAGCCGGACGCCATCTTCATGCACGACCTGCCGGCCCACCGCGGCGAAGAGACGGTCGACGAAGTCATCGAAGGCGAGCAGTCGGTAGTGTTCGACCAGGCGGAGAACCGGCTTCACGCCCAGAAGGCGCTGCTGGCGGCGATCATGTCGGATGAGGCGGCGCTGTAGGAGTGGCCCGTCCGATGCGACCCCGCCGCGCACGAGACCACCTCAGCCCCGGACGGTAAGGCGCCATGCAGCAGTTCTTCTCCGACATCTGGGACACACTGCAGCGCCTGGACGGCCCGGCAGTGCTCGACATCCTGATCATCGCTTCGATCATCTTTGCGCTGCTCATGGCCTTGCGCGGCACGACGGCGATGACGCTGCTGCGCGGCGCCGTGGTGATCGTCTGCGCCCTGTTCCTCATAGGCCGGCTGCTGGACCTGAGCGTCGTCAACTTCATCTTGCGCAATTCGCTGCCCGGGCTGGTGCTGGGGGCGATCGTCATCTTTCAGCCGGAGATCAGGCGCACGCTGGAGCGCGCGGGAAGGACCAGCATCCGGCGCCTGCTCATCCACTCGGCCGATGACGTCGCCCTGGACGAGATCGCCGCCGCCGTGACGAACCTGGCGCGCCAGCGGCACGGCGCCATCATCGTGATCGAACGCAGCACAGGCCTGGAGGACTTGATCGAGACGGGGGTGCACCTGGACGCGGAGCTCGACGCCCGCCTCCTGGAGAGCATCTTCTTCCCCAACTCGCCGCTCCACGATAAGGCCGTGATCATCCGCGGGAAGCGCATAGTCGCGGCGTCCTGCACGTTGCCGCTTTCGTCCGGGGCCGGCGCCGGCCGCATGGGCACGCGCCACCGTGCCGGCCTGGGCGTGAGCGAGGAGACGGACGCGGTTGCCGTGGTCGTTTCCGAGGAGACGGGCTCTATCTCCATCGCTTCGGAAGGGCGGCTGATTCCCCTTCGCGACGAGACCCGCTTGCGTTCGACTCTGGAGGCACTCGTGTTGGCCCGCAGGGGCCCGTCGCGCGAGGGGCGGCCGGCCGCGCAGGTGAGCTAGATGCAGCGTCCTCCCACCAGTGACTGGCGCAGGGTTGCTACACCCCTCGCCCTGGCGGCGATCTCGTTGCTCGCTGCCCTCGCCCTGTGGGTGGCGGTGACGGACGCCGAAAACCCCCAGGTAACCCGCGACTTCGCCGGCGTCATCCCTGTACAGGCGATCAACGTGCCTCAGGGCCAAGCCGTCTTCCGGATCAGCGAGTCCGGTGTGCAGATAAGGGTGCGCACGGACGAAGACCGCTTCGAGGAGCTGACCACCTCTGACTTCGTCGCGGAGGTCGATCTCGCCGGCGAGCGGGAGACGTCGTTCAGCCGCCGCGTCATAGTCCGATACGTGGGCGGCGGGGACGACGTGCAGATCGCGGCCGTGACGCCGAGCGTCGTCGATATTGTCCTGGAGCCGGAGGCCACCAAACAGGTGCCGGTGCAGCTGAACCGCAACGGCTCGCCTCCGCAGGGGTTCAGCGTCAGCTCCATAGAGGCGAACCCAACCACGGCCCGCGTGCGGGGAGCGCAGTCGCTGGTCGCCTTGGCGGAGAGCGCGGCTGCGGACGTCAACCTCACGGGCGTGCGCATCAACCTGCAGCAGCGTTACCCGCTCATCCCGCGCGACGCCAGCGGCGCCAACCTGCGCCTGCGCGTGGAGCCTGAGGCCGTCGAGGTGAGGATCGGCATCACGCAGCAGGAGTTCAGCTGGCCCGTGACGATAACGCCCCGTCCCCAGGGCAGCGTCGCCGATGGCTATGCACTGGTGGCGATTACGCCGGAGCCGCCCGTGATCGCGGTGACCGGCCCGGTGGAGGCGGTGCAGGCCGTTTCGACGCTCTTGACCGATCCGATCGACGTAAGCGGCCTCGACCGTACGCTCACTCGCTCCGTCAAGCTGCAGTTGCCCACCGGACTGAAGGCCTCCCGAGATACGGTGAACGTCACCCTGAAGGTAGAGCCGCTACAGGGAGAATTCGTGTTTCCCGTGGCGCCCCAAGTTGAAAACCTGGCCAACGGCCTGCGGGCCTCCCTACAAACAACCAGCGTCTCCGTGCGGGTCCGGGGTGCGGTGCCCACCATCCTCGCGTTGCCTACCGGCTCCATCCGCGCCACCGTCGACGCATCGGGTCTAGGCGAGGGCGTGCACGTGCTGCCTGTGAGCGTCAGCGTGCCGCAAGGGGTCACGTTGGTGGCCTACGACCCTCAACAGGTCGTAGTGCTGCTGAGGCCATGAGCGCTTCTCGCGAACCGAGAGCCCTCGTGGCGTTGGTCGGCAGGCCGAACGTGGGCAAGTCCGCCCTCTTCAACCGCATGACGGGCGAGCGCCGCGCCATCGTCGAACAAATACCCGGAACGACGCGCGACCGTCTCGTCGGGGCGGTGGAGTGGCGAGACCGCGTGTTCGACCTCGTGGATACGGGGGGTCTGGCAGAACCGACCAGCGTTGAGGGATCCGGCGCCTACATGGACGCGATCCGTTCCCAGGTGGAGTCGGCGATAGCCGAGGCGTCGCTGCTCCTCTTCGTCGTCGACGTGACGGCAGGGATCACGGCTGCCGATCACGAAGTGGCGGAGCTGCTGCGTCGGTCCGGCAAGCCCGTGCTGGTGGTCGCGAACAAGGCGGACAACCAGCGGCGGGTTGAGGAAGCGGCGGAGTTCTACGAACTAGGCCTGGGGGAGCCGCACAGCGTCAGCGCGCTCAACGGGGCCGGCGTTGGCGACGTCTTGGACGAGATTTGCGCCCTGTTGCCCTTCCTGCCGGAGGCGGGCCAGGAGGCGGCTTTGCGGCTGCGCGTCGCCGTCATCGGCAGGCCGAACGTGGGCAAGTCCGCGCTCGTCAACGCTATCCTCGGCGAGGAGCGGGTCATCGTCAGCGAGATCGCCGGCACCACCCGGGACGCGATCGACACCCCCTTCGAGTACGAAGGGGAACCGATGACGCTCATCGATACCGCCGGCATCCGCCGGCCCGGGCGCATCGAAGGCTCGATCGAGCACTACAGCGTGCTCCGCTCCCGAGAAGCGGTGAGGCGCGCCGACGTCTCTATCGCCGTCTTCGACGCGTCGGAGGGCTTGCGGGCGCAGGACCTGCACATCATCGGCATCGCCCTCGACGAAGCGACAGGCCTGGTCGTATGCGCGAACAAGTGGGACCTGGTCAGGGACGCCTGGGACGAAGCCAGGTTCAAGGCCTCGATGCGCAGGCGGCTTCGGTTCGCGGCCTGGGCTCCCCTCGTGGTGGTCTCGGCCCTGGAACGGACGGGGCTGGAGGAGCTTCTGAGGGCGGTCCGGTCCGCCGGCGAAGAACGACGGCGCCGCATTCAGACGAGCGAGCTCAACGCGATCATTCGCGGCGCCCTTGCGCGGCGGCCGCCCGCGCTCACGGGCCGGCGGCGATTGAAGCTTCTTTACGCCACCCAGGCACGCACAGAGCCGCCCACCTTTGTATTCTTCGTCAACGACGCTTCGCTGGTCTCCCCGACGTACAAGCGCTATCTGGAGAACGCCCTCAGGCGCCACTTCGGCTTGGAGGGCGCGGGACTGCGCCTGGTCTTCCGCACTCGCGGCGAGGAGGAGTAATGGACGTCGCGGCCGCCGCGTTGCTGGGCTATCTCCTCGGCTCGATACCGTTTGGGCTTATCGTCAGCCGCTTGTCCGGCGGCGTGGACCTTCGCCGGTACGGCAGCGGCAAGACCGGCTTCACGAACAGCCTCCGGGTGCTGGGCTTGAGGCGGTCGCTGCCCGTCTTCGCCGGCGATTTCGCCAAGGGCCTGGCAGCTGCGCTGCTGCCGCTACTCTGGAGGGACGATCCATGGGCGAGGGGTGCCGGGGGGCTGGCGGCGGTCATCGGCCACGTGTGGCCGGTGTTCGCCGGTTTTCGCGGCGGCCGCGGCGTGCTCACGGGCGCCGGCGTTCTGGCGGCGCTGAGCCCCCTCGCGGTACTGCTGACGGCGCCTCTGGCGGCTTTGGTCCTGGCGGCGACGCGTTACATGTCCCTCACTTCCATAACGGGCGCCGTGGTTGCGGCGGCGCTTTTCACCGCATTCGCGGCGGCTGGCCTCCAGCCCTGGGCGTTCGCCGCGGTTGCTGTGACCGGGGCGGTTTTCGTCATTGTCCTGCACCACGACAACATCGGCAGGCTGCTGGCCGGCAGGGAACGGCGCGTGGGCGAGCGGGCCGAAGGCAGGAATACGGCCGCCGGAGGCTGAAATGGCGCGGGTCGCGGTCATCGGCACGACGGGCTGGGGAACGACGCTGGCGGCCCTGTTTGGGCGAAACGGCAACGACGTCTTCCTCATGGCGCGGACGGCCGCGGAGGCGGACGCCATCAACGCCGCTCGCGAGAACGTCCGCCACCGGCCCGGCCTGCGTTTGCCGCCGAACGTTTCCGCCACGATCGACCCGGAGGCGCTGGCTGCCAGCGATCTGGTCGTGCTGGCAGTGCCCTCGGCAACGCTGCGTTCGAACCTGGTGCGATACGCGCCCGCCATCGCTGCCGACGCCTCCGTCCTCAGCGCTGCGAAGGGTATCGAGCCGGACACCTGCCTGCGCATGTCGGAGATCATGGCTGCCTTCGGGATAGAAGAGGAGCGGGTGCTCGTGCTCTCGGGCCCCAATTTCGCGTCCGAGATCGCCTCCGGGCTGCCGGCCGCCACGGTCATCGCCGGGCGGCAGCGGCAGCGTGCCGAAGCCGCGCAGAAGCTTCTTGCCGGGCCCACGCTGCGCGTCTACACGAGTGACGACGTCGTGGGCGTCGAGATCGGGGGCGCCCTCAAGAACGTCATCGCCATCGCCTGCGGCCTGTCCGATGGGCTGGGCTATGGTGAAAACGCCCGCGCCGCTTTGATCACCCGCGGCCTGGCGGAGATAACCCGCCTAGGCGTGGCGGCCGGCGCCCAGCCGCTGACGTTCCTGGGCCTGGCCGGACTCGGCGACCTCGTGCTGAGCTGCGGCAGCAATCTCTCTCGCAACCGGCGGCTGGGTCTTGCCCTGGCGCGGGACGCGAGCCTGAGTGAAGCGTTGGCGTCAATCGATGGCGTTGTCGAGGGCGTCGTGACCGCTCGGGCAGTGCCCGTCCTCGCGAGCCGGCTCGCCGTCGAGATGCCCATTTGCGCGTCGCTCCACGCCGTCCTCTTCGAGGGCAAGTCGAGCATCGAAGCCGGCCGGGAGCTGATGGCGCGCGCGGCCCGACAGGAGCGGGACTGAGCGGCCGGGGGCGAATTCCGCGAAAAAATTGCAACGCGTGGCGAGTGCTCCGAAACGTGGCCGCCCTTCCCTGCAAAGCGGTATCCTGATCCTGAGTCATGCTCCGCGTCGTCCGATCCGATGGCTCATACGTCGACCTCGAGCGCGCAGTCTCCAGCCGGAAGGTCTACGAGGAACTCATCTGCTATGATGCGGAGGGCGAAGTCGTCGCCCGCTACGATAGCCGCACCGTGATCGCTTACGGCCCGCCGGAGTTCCTGCCTGTCGACAAGGAAGAGCCGGCGGCGCCGCGCCGCAGAAGGCGTCGCTGGCAGTCCACGCCCTGAGGGTCGCCTGAGCTCTGCCGGTGCTGGCGATGCTCGGCTGGCATTTCCGTTTCTCTTCGTGGGCGGCTTCGAACGTCTGGAGAGGGTGGCGAGCTCCTTTTCCGGCCCGGCCAAGGAAGGCGCGTTCGTGCTAGACTGGAGCGTCTGCGGCG
>DATMBD010000005.1:0-3603 GCA_035559355.1 Dehalococcoidia bacterium | reverse complement strand
GTCGCTTCCATAGGGAGCAGGCATGGCCGTAGAAATGCCAACGTCGCGTTTGCGCGAGTTGGCCGCAAATGACCCAGTCCAAGTCCGGGCTCTTGCTGCCGTCGCGGCCCCCCCTTTCCAGGCGGCGCCATCGATCGCGGCGCTGCGACCAGGCGTGGTCCGCGCCCTCGAAATCCTGCCGGGCGCGCTCGCGCTGTTCCTGATTAGCGCCCTGATCTGGGGTTTCATATGGTTCCCCGCCCATCTCACCGCCGCCCTCCTCGTCTTCGACACGTATTGGCTGTGGAAGTCCTGGACCATCGGCTACCACGCCCTGAAGGGCGTGCGCCTCATCCGGACGGCGCACCGGCGGCGCTGGTGCGCCGAGTACGAACGGGCCGCGGCTGCCGGCGCCCCAGTCCTCCCCTGGGACGCCGTTCGCCACGTCGTCATCATCCCCAACTACAAGGAATCCGAGTCGAAGCTGGCCTCGACGCTGGAGACGCTGGCACGGGTAGTTGGCGCCCGTGAGAGCGTGATCCCCGTCCTGGCCATGGAAGCGGCGGAGCCGGATTCATTGCAGAAGGGAATGAAGCTGCGCAGCCGGTTCCAGTCCCGCTTCCATGACTTTCTCGTCACCGTCCATCCCCAGGGGCTGCCAGGCGAGGTTCGCGGCAAGTCATCGAACGAGAGCTGGGCCGCCCGCCGCGCCACCGAGGAACTCGTGGGCAGGCGCGGCATCGACCTCGACCATCTGACGGTCACGAGCTGCGACGCCGACACGCAGTTCCCCAGGCGCTACTTCGAGGCGCTCACCTATCACTTCGCCACGGACCCCAAGCGCTACCGCCGTTTCTGGCAGGCGCCGATCTTCTTCTACAACAACATCTGGCAGGTGCCCGGCCCTCTGCGGGTCCCGAACGCGCTCAGCGGCCTCATTCACCTCGGACGGCTCAGCCGGAAACGACGCGTCCTCTTCTCCCAGTCCACCTACAGCCTTTCGATGCGCATGGCCCACGATGTCGGCTACTGGGACACGGACATCATCCCCGAGGACTGGCACATGTTCCTCAAGTGCTTCTATCGCCTCGGCAGCGACGTGGACGTAGAGCCCATCTTCCTGCCCCTTGGCAACGATGGCGCACTCTCCACGACCCCTCTCCGTACCTTCGCAAACCACTACCTGCAGGTCCGGCGCTGGGGCTGGGGCGTGTCCGATCTCCCCTACGCCGTTCTCCAGGCGCTGAGCAGCGACCACATCCCCTGGCGCCGGCGATTGCTCCGCGTCTGGTACCTGTTCGACAACCACATCTCCTGGTCGACGCAGTGGTTCTTCCTGACGCTTGGCGGCGTGATCCCGTTCCTCTGGGACCTCACCACCGGCGTCCAGCTGACGCCCGACATCTTCTACCTCAACAACCTCACCGGCCTTTCCTTCGTGCCGGGGTGGCTGACCGCCACCAGCCTTGTCATGACGCCGACCCTAATCCCGTTCGTGATCCTCATCGTCATAGACTCCCGCCTACGGCCGCGGCCGCCCGCCGGCATGACGCGGCTGCAGACGCTGCTCAGCCACGCCTGGTGGCTGGCCACGTCGCCGATCAGCTTCTTCTGCTCCGCCCTTCCTGCGCTGGACGCCCAGATCAGGCTCATGCTCGGGCGGCGCATGGAATACAGGGTCACCGAGAAGGTGTGAGGGCGGCAGGCTAGAATAACGAGGTGCGCCGGATGGAGCCGGTGCATTCCTGTTGCATGGCTTCTGACCGCCGCCCTCTGGACTTGCTCTTTCTCGGATCGGGGAACGCCTTCGCCGCGGAAGGACGCGCGTTCTCTTCGTTCCTGCTCGACGGCCGCCACCTGTTCGACTGCGGGCCGACGCTGCTGCAGCAGTTGCAGAAGGCTGGTGTCTCCTCCCACGAGATCGAGACCGTGTTCATCAGCCACTTTCACGCCGACCACTTCTTCGGCCTGCCCTTCCTGCTCTTGGATGGCAAGTACGGCGGCCGCACCTCAGAGCTGACCATCGTCGGGCCGGAGGGTATCGAAGAGCGGACTCGGCGCCTGCTCGAGTTGGGCTACCCTACCTTGCTCGGGGAGCAGCCGTTCCTTACCCGCTTCGTGGAAGTCCGAGATGGAAGCGAGGGCAGCGTCGGCGGAATGGCGTTTGCGGCCGTCCGCGTTGAGCACGTGCCGACCATGCAGTGCTTCGCCTACCGCGTCGAGCTCGGCGGCCGCAGCCTCGTCTACAGCGGCGACACGACCCTCTGCCAGAGCCTCCTCGACCTGGCAGGCAGCGCTGACGTCGTAGTGCTGGAGTGCAGCTGCGAACGCGTGCCCGTGCATCTGGGGCCGGAGGGAGTGGCTGAGGTGGCGAGGCGCGCTGCGGGCGCCACGCTCATCGTTACGCATTTGGACGGCAAGCCCCACCCGCAGGACTTCGACGGCCTCCTGGTCGCCTCCGACCTGTCGCGCTTCCGGGTCTGAAGAGAGGCGGAGGAGAAGGCCCAGCCCGACGCGGACGCCAAGCGCCTCCAGGAGCTGGTTCGAGCCCCCACTTTCGCGCGAAGCAGCTACGCCTTCTCGTCTCTACTCGGCCTTCGGCTGCGACATGATCGCCAGAAGCTGGCCGTCGCAGTCCTTGAAGAACGCCATCCACTCCTCCGTCCCGTCCTCGTGGCGGAAGATCATGTGCGGCGCGTCGACGAACTCGATGGCGCGTTCTCTCAGCTCGTCGTAGGCGGCGTCGATGTCGCCGACGCGAAAGTAGAGAACGGACTGCTCGCCCGGACTGCCATCCCTGGCCTGCTCCAAGAACAGCCGCGTGCCGCCGCAATCGAAGAAGGCGAGGTCGCCGATCGGGCTTGGGAACGTGTACAGGTGTCGGAGGCCAAGAACGTCGCGGTACCAGGCCTCGGCGCGCTTTACGTCCGCGACGTGGCGAGCGATCTGTCCGAGGTCACCCAGCTGCAGGTTCGAAGCCGCCATTTTGCTCTCCCTTCGCGCCAAGGCGCTGTCCCTACGCACGCCGCGCCAGAAGCGCAGCGCCCTTCGTCCCTCGAGGCCGAGCTTCGCTACGGCGTTCTCGACATGGAACTTGACGGCGTCCAGGCTTACTCCCTTACCGCGCGCGATCTCCCGGCCCGTCATGCCGTGGCGCACACCCTCGACTACCCGCCATTCGGCCGGCGTGAGAACGTCGGGGTGACGGGGGCGTCCGCACCTGCGCAGACTCACCGGCCCATGCTATCGTAGCTGGCCACGAATTACGCTCCCCCGGCGTTGCATCAAGGCAGGCGCAGACCGCCCTTCGTCTGGCTTCGTATCAGGTTTGTTTCGCCGACGCGGACGCGAACCCAATCTCCCACGATCTCCACCGGATAGCGGTTCAGGTCGCTCCGGCAAGGCCCGGCGACGCATACGCCCTCGATGTCGTACGTGTCGCCGCCGCAGGGACTTCGGAACCAGCCCTGCCTCGTCAGGCCGTCCCGTGGATCGGTGAACGAGAAGGTCGGGCGCCAGGGCAGCGTACACCCTCTGTTCGTGTCGAAGGCTTGCAGGGCGAGGAAGCTCCCATCCGGCATCTTTACCAGCCAGAACTTGTTGCGCTCGTCCCGTTGGAAGAAG
>DATMBD010000004.1:0-5714 GCA_035559355.1 Dehalococcoidia bacterium | reverse complement strand
TCCACCGCTCCGACTGCCCCAACGTGGTCAACAGCACGGAGACAGAACGTCTGGTGGACGTCGAATGGGGGGAGCGCGGCCAGTTGTTCCCCGTGGCCGTGAAGGTAGAAGCCTGGGATCGCGTGGGCCTGCTGCGCGACCTCAGCACCGTCGTCGCGGACGAAAAGGTGAATATCGCCAGCATTCGCACGGATCACAAGAAGGACCAGACGGTCACCGTCTCGATCACGTTGGAGACCACGGGCGTCGAGCAGCTCGCCCGCCTGTTCGCCAAGATGGAGGGCGTCCACGGCGTATTCGGCGTTGCCCGCGAGACGGACGCGGCCGCCCGGGAGAGCGCCTGAGGACCGCCTGCAGGGCATCGGCCGCATACTCACGCCTAGTGAATGCGCGCGGCCTTTCGAGAGCGCAGCCCTGAACGGTCCAGATGCTTGCAAACGGAGGCCGGTTATTGACGAACCAGCGCCTTCGTCGCAGCATCTAGGCAATCGAGAACCCGTTCGCGACCAGCCGTGACACCGGCGGCCGTTGCGCTAGAAGGGGCAGCGCGATGAAGTTCGGCGTCCAGTATCAGTTGAACGTCCCCAGGCCGCTGGACAGCGACCAGTGGCACGAACATGACGAGCTCAAGATCTTTCAGGAAGCGCTGGAGCAGATCGAGTTCGCTGACAAGCTGGGCTTCGATTACGTCTGGTTCACCGAACACCACTTTCTGGAGGAGTACAGCTGCTCTTCCGCGCCGGAGGTGTTCCTGGGCGCCGTGTCCCAGCGCACCAAGAACATCCGCCTCAGCCACGGCATCGTCCACATGCCGCCGAAGCAGAACCACCCGGCGCGCGTTGCCGAACGCATAGCGACGCTCGACCTCGTCTCCAACGGCCGGGTGGAATTCGGCACGGGCGAAGGCGCGACGATCACGGAGACGGACGGCTTCGGCACCGTGCGGGCCGAGAAAAAGGAGGCCTGGGAAGAGGCGACCCGGGAGTGCCTGCGGATGATGACGATGACGCCCTACCCAGGCTATCAGGGCATCCACTTCAGCATGCCGGAGCGCAACGTCATCCCGAAGCCGCTGCAGAAGCCGCATCCGCCCGTCTGGGTCGCGGCCAGCCGCCTCGAGACCGTGATGGTCGGCGCGCGTTTGGGCATGGGGGCGTTGGGCGTCGGATTCGAGAGCCCGGAGGAGGCGCGCGAACGGGTCAATCGCTACTACGAGCTCATCCGAAACTGCCGGCCCATCGGCAAGGCGATCAACCCCGCGCTAGCGGCAGGCGGCAACCTGATGATGGCCAGAACCAACGAGGAGGCCATCGCCCGCGGGCTGCGCGGCGCCCAGTACTTCGGCTTCGCCCTCGCGTTCACGAACGGCGAAGTCCACCACGGGCGCGACCACGTTCATCGCGAGTTCGTCAAGCGCTTCGGGCCGGAAGGCGCCGAGCGCCCCAACGTGGTCGAGAAAGAGCCGGAGGACGAGACGCAGCGGACGCTGTTCCGGGCGGGCCGGCGCGGCAACTTCATCGGCTCGCCCGAGTTCGTGCGGGAGAACCTGCGGCGCTTCGAAGAGGCGCACATCGATATCGTGAACTTCTTTTATCAGATGCATGAGCGCAAGCACGAGCACATCATGGAGACGCTGGAGATGTTCGCGAAGGAGGTGATGCCGGAATTCAAGGAGCGGCATCACCTTCACCAGAAGTGGCGCGAACAGATGCTGGACGGCGTCAAGCATGAGATAAACAGCTCGATCTAGGGCCGCGCCGAGACAAGGAGACGCGAACATGGCTGCGCAAGCCCGCCCCGAGGCTCCGCTGGACTGATTGGCAGGCTTGCTCTCCTACTACGGAGGCCGCGCATGCTCACACCGGCAGACATCCAGGACCCAAAGTTCAGGGCGGCGCTCGAAGAGGCCGACAAGGCCCTCGACGAGGGCGACTACGCCAGGGCCGCCCGCACCTGCGCCGAGACGTACCTCATGGTCCTCGAACAGCACCCGGAGCTCGTGCCGGAGCCGTCCGGGCCCGTGGGCCGGGCCACCGGCGGCAGCTTCGCCAGCTACCTCGCCGCGCCGCGGCCCGTCTGGCCGCGCACGGGCGGCATCAACATCGTTGTCGATAGCCAGAGGCGCCCCAGCCTCGTCTATGAAAAGGAGCGCTTCAGCTTCTCGGAGGCCGCGGGCTACTACGAGTTCCTGATCGGCGAGCTGTGGCGCTTGCAACAGGCAGCAGCGGAGCAGAAGTAGCTCCGCCACTGGCGCCCTCTCCTTCACAGGCGCAGCCTCACTCTAGTGTCCGCTGGCAGCGAGCGTCGAAGCGGCGGTTCGTGGCTGGAGCGGCAACCGTCCCCGCTCAAACGCTGGCGACGGTGCCTTTGGTGGGCAGCGCTGTGAAATATAATCTGCCATGTCACCTTTCCCCGTACGGACCCACTACTAGAAGAGGGAGCGCATGGAATACAGGAACGTGGGCAAGTCTGGCCTGCAGGTGTCCGTCGTCGGCCTGGGCTGCAATAACTTTGGTGGGCGCGTCGACGCCGCCGGGACAGCCGCGGTCGTCAACAAGTGCATCGAGATGGGGATTACCTTTTTCGACACGGCGGACGTTTATGGGCGCGGCCAGTCGGAGGAGTTCCTGGGCGCGGCCCTGAAGCCGCACCGGCGCAACGTCGTCCTGGCCACCAAGGCGGCCGCGCCGATGGGAGAAGGGCCCTACTGGTCAGGGCTGTCGCGCAAGTACCTGTTCGAAGCCGTGGACGCGAGCCTGCGCCGCCTTCAGACCGATTACATCGATCTCTTCCAGGTTCATTTCCCAGATCCCAAGACGCCGATCGAGGAGACGCTTCGCGCCCTGGATGACATCGTCCGCGCGGGCAAGGTGCGTTACATCGGTAACAGCAACTTTTCGGGCTGGCAGATCGTGGAAGCGGCGTGGGTGGCCAAGACGGAGCACCTGACGCCGTTCATAAGCGCCCAGAACGAATACAACCTCCTGCAGCGCCGCATCGAGGCCGAGATCGCTCCGGCGGCGCACCGCTACGGGCTTGGCGTCATTCCCTACTTCCCCCTCGCCAGCGGCTTCCTCACGGGCAAATACCGCCCCGGGGAGCCTCCCCCTCCGGGCACTCGCCTGGCGGCTCCGAACGCGCCCTTCAGCCGCATCCTCAACGAAGGCAACTTCGCGACCCTCGCCAAGCTGGAGCAGTTCGCCCAAGAGCGCGGCCACACGATGCTGGAGCTTGCCTTCGGTTGGCTGGCGAGCAAGCCCTACGTCTGCAGCGTCATCGCCGGCGCGACGAAGCCGGAGCAGGTGGAAGCGAACGCCAACGCGGCCGGCTGGCGGCTGACTCAGGAAGAGATGGACGAAATCGACGCGATCATGGGAGTGACGCCGGAAGGGCCGGGCGGCCGTACCACGCCGCGTCCGAACCGATAGGTCGTCGCGCCGCGAACTCGGGACAGAATTAGGCCCCGAGGCATCCAGCCTTGGCTGCCTCCAAGCTCTCCGCCTCTCCCCTTCACCCGCAACCGCGTGTAACGCCAAGCGGCTGGGGGTCAGCAGACCTATGACCCTCTTCGAAGGTGGCGAGGAAGTCGTGCTCCCCGGCCTCACTCAGCCGAGGCGCCGGCCTCCGTGCGCCGCCGCTCTGGCGCCTCCGCCTCAGATGACCCGTTGCGGGCGCGGCTGCTGCTCAGGCGAGGGTTTTCGCCCGTCATCTGCACCGTCCCATCGAACGTCGCGCCCTCTTGGACGGTGAAGACCTTGGTGATTATCTCGCCGTTGACCCTGCTGCGGGGCAGGAGGTCCGTGCGCTGATCGCAGCGGATCTCCCCTTGGAAGGATCCGGCCACTACCACGAAGGCGGCCCGGATCTTCGCGTCTACCTGCGCGCCCTCGGCGACGTGGACCGTGGCTTTCGAGTGGATCTCGCCGGTGAAGATGCCGTCCACCCTGACGCTGTCGTCGACAGTAAGAGTCCCCTTCCACTTGGCGCCGACGGCGACGACGTTGGTGCACTTGTCCGGCGGAGTCGGCCCCGTGCTCGCCGAAGCGCGCGGTTCGCTCGAGAATGCCGGCGGCGGCGGTTCGCTCCCGAGCTTTCCTACTTCGCCCAGGAATTTTGCCTCCGAAATGCGGGCCCTTTCGTTCGTCTCCGCGTTTGCCTTCAGGTCAGGCCGGCTGTTGTTGCCGAAGAAGCTCACGTGCGATCTCCTTTCCCGGATGCGCCTCTGAGCGCGTGCTCCGGTCATTCAGCATGTTCGAATTCGAGCGAATGTTCATGGCGGAAGACACGCAGTCCTCCAGCGGACTCGCGAATCCTACTCGCGGACAAACGTTTAGTCAACTGTTATGTATTAAAGAAGCATTGCAATGCAAGGTTATTTCAGCCCCGCGAGATGGCATGTGTCATTGAGGCGCAGAAGCATCGCGCGCCTCTGCAACGGCGTTTCTTGCGCCTCGATAATGTTCAAGGAGCAGTTATTAATCGAGAACGGCATCGGCCGCTTGTAAGGCAGGCCGAGGACCAGCTGACAGAACAGCGCGATGGGGCCGCCGTGGGACACGACTGCCACCGTTTCGCCGGGATGGGCATCCACCACCTTCCACAGGGCCTGGGTCACCCGCTGGAAGAAGGCCTCTCGTCCCTCTTCGCCCGGATAGACGCGGTCGGCCGGGTTGGTTGCGGCCCCGAAGCGCTCCCGGATTTCCGCGTACGTCTGGCCTGAGAGTTCGCCGAAGTGGTATTCGCTGACGTCGTGCAGCAGCTCGGGCTCCACGCCCAGCCTCTCCCCGAAGATGAGCGCCGTCTGGTGCGCCCGGAGAAGGTGGCTGGTGTAAACGGCGCGCACCCCTAGGTCCAGCAGGCGGTCCGCGGTGAGTTCGGCTTGCTTGCGGCCTCGCTCGGTGAGGTCGAAGTCCGCCTGGCCCTGAAGCCGGTTCTCGAAGTTGCCGACCGATTCGCCGTGGCGGACGAGCACCAGCCTCACGTTGTCTTCGCCTTGCCGAAATCGAAAGCGGCCACGTCAAGGAAGTTCCGCAGCATGCGGCCCGTCGCACCCCAGATGATGTGCTCTCCGAACTTGAACCCCTCCATGAGGACCAGGTGGCCGTCGCGCTGACGCGGCACCTCGACGACGTTCGCGGTGTCAAGGAGGTGGAGCAGCGGCACCTCGAGCACCTCCGCCACTTCGTGCTCGTGGGGGTGCCAAACATAGGGGACGTGGCGCGAGCCGATGGCGCCCACGTAAACGCTGACGTGAAAGCGGCTCACGGTGACGATGTCGTCGAGCTGTCCGATGACCTCGATGTGTTCGGCGAGCAAGCCGATCTCCTCGTGGCACTCGCGCAGGGCGGCGTCCAGGGGGTCCGCGTCCTCCGGCTCCACGGCCCCGCCGGGAAAGGAGATCTCGCCGCGGTGGTGCTGCACGCGGTCGGTCCGTTTCGTGAAGACAACGTGCAGGCCGCCTCTGTGGTCGTAGAGCGGCACCATGACGGCGGCCAGGGGCAGGCCGGCGGGATCGATGCGGACGGGGCGGTACGCCTCCAGCCGCGACTTTATCTCGTCAAGCACACCCTCATTATGCGATGCGGGCGCCGTCTCCAACACGTTTTGCCCCTGCCAACGACAGGCCGTATGCTCGAATTCATGCCGGAAGCCTTCCGAGCCCCCCGCGGTACCGCCGATATCCTGCCGCAGGACCAGCCCTACTGGCGCTGGGT
>DATMBD010000003.1:0-4974 GCA_035559355.1 Dehalococcoidia bacterium | reverse complement strand
GGGTCTCCCGGCCGAAGGGCAGGCCCACCTTCATGGCCCTCATGCTACGCCGCCGCGCGCGGCGGGCCAAGGCGCATTGCCTCAGATCACGGCAACGAGGAGGAAGCCGCCGACCATGAGCAGCGTGCCGAGCGTGAAGGAAATCGCCTGCAGAGGCTTGTCGCCCATGGTCGGGCCCGGGCCCTGGGCGAAGGCGAAGAGGTAAGCGAGGAAGCCCAGCACGATTAGGGCCCAGCCGAGAACCGTCATCCGCGACCATGCTAGCCAGCAGAGGGCGGAGGCGCCACGCGTCGCCCCCTCGCCCGCGCCAGCCGGGGCTGCGCTCGGGCCTGCCCTCGTGGCAGAATGCCCGACGATGGCCTATCTGGACGGCAAGGTCGTGCTCGTCATCGGTTCGGGCGGCGAAGCCCATCGCGCCGTCGCCGTTGCGCTGGCGCAGGCGGGAGCGCACGTCGCTATTCTCGGGGCCGCCGGCGACCTCGCCGCCGAGGCTGCCCTGCATTCCATCGCCAACGAAATCTGGGCCCTGGGGCGGCGGTCGACGGTCGTCCCCTTTACGCCTGACGGCGACGCCGCCGCCTTCGCCGCGGCTGTGGAGCAGGTCAGCCAGGCCCTCGGCGGCGCCGACGTCGTCGTGCGCTGCGACGCCGTCCTGCGCGCCTAGGCTGCGTCCCTTTCGCCGCGGCTTGCCCACCACGCAACCGCGGCCGGTCCGGGTGGGCCGGGATGCGCAGCCGGGCTAGAATCGAGCCATGGAGGAGACGGCCGGCACTATCTACGAGTTGGTCGGCGGACGGGAAACCTTCGAGCGCCTGGTCGACGAGTTCTACAAGGGGGTCGAGACGGACCCGGTCCTACGGCCTCTGTACCCGCCCTCGCTCGACCAATCGCGGGAGCACCTGACGCTGTTTCTCTGCCAGTTCTTCGGCGGCCCGGACGAATATTCGCAGCGGCGCGGCCATCCGCGCCTGCGCGCGCGTCATCTCCAGTTCCCCATTGGCCTGGCTGAGCGCGACGCCTGGCTACGTCACATGCTGGCAGCCGTCGACGCCACGGGCATTCAGGAGCCGGCGCGCTCTCATCTGAGGGCGTATTTTCAGGACGCGGCGACGTTTCTCATGAATCGGTATTAGCAGCCGGAGCCCTGCGCTCTCGGCCTAGTCGCGCTCGAAGCCTTCGCGGCGGCGAAACTCCTCCCGCTCGTATTCCTCTTCGGCGCGCCTCTCCTCGGCCTCCCGCGTCAGTTCCAGCTGCTCGGCGACCGCCTCATCCAGCCGCTTGCCGTACTCCTCCGCCGGTTTCGGGATGCGCGCCTCGAGAACGTAATCGAGGAATGCGTAGTAGTTCCCGCCGAGGTAGTGCAGGGGCTTGTAGTCGTTGGACTTGAGGAGCCAGTGGTCGTCGAAAGCTTCGTCGTCCGCCTGGACCGCGACCACGCGGCCCACGGCGAGGAAGTGGTCGCCCATCTCGATCATGTTTTCGAGGGCACATTCGATCCATCCGACGCAACCTTCCAGCAGGACGGTGTCGACCCTGCGGGCGCGGAAGTGGGGCAAGTGGGTCAGCTCCAGCTTGTCGAAGTCGGCGCCGCTGAGCGTGCCCAGGTATTGGACGTGATGGAGGAGCTCGCGCGTTGGGATGTTGACCGCGAATTCGTCCGTCTTGCAGATGATGTCGGTGGAGTACCTCGAAGGGTGGAGGGCGATGCCGACCAGGGGCGGCACTATGCTCAGCACCATGCCGTAGGCGATGGGCAGCACGTTGTGGCGGCCGCGGTAGCTGGAGGTGACGAGCAGCACAGGCCCCCCGCTCAGGAGGCGTCGCGCGTCTAGCTCGTCCAGATTGCGCCGCACATCCGGATTATAGGGCCGCTGTCCGGCTACGCCCCGCCCCTTAGCGGGGCTTCCTCCGCCCCGATGATCCTGAGGAAGTCATCGATCGTCTTTCCGGGCTCGTCCTCGAAGCGGTCGTCGAGGGCCCGCAGCTCCTCGACCCGGTCGAGCCGAAAGCTGCGGAAGTCGTGGCGCAGCTCGCACCAGCCGGTCATCGACCAGGTCGCCCCCCAGAAGGAGAGCGCCAGCGGCCTGACCGTGCGTTGCGTCCGGACATCGTTGACGTCGCGGTAGGACAGCCACACTTTGCGACGGTCGTCCGTCGCCTGGCGGAGGAGCTGCAAGCGCTCCATCACGACGGGCGGCACTCGGAAGCCGGGCGCGTACAGGCGCGATTCGAAGAGGCGGCGGCGCAGGTCGTCCGGCAGCGCCACGGCGATGCGGTCGAGCGCCTGCTCGGCCGCCCTGCCCAATTCCGGGTCCGCCCAGCTCATGACGACGCGCGCGCCGAGGGCTAGGGCTTCGATCTCGGTGCGTGTGAACATGAGCGGCGGAAGATCGAAGCCCTTGCGCAGCACGTAGCCGACGCCGGCCTCGCCCTCGATCGGCACGCCGGAGAGGACGAGGTCGCGGATGTCGCGATAGACAGTCCGCTCGGACACCTCCAGCGCCTGGGCGAGCGCAGCCGCCGTCGTCACGTGATAACGGCGGATGTGCTGGATGATCTGGAAGAGTCGGTCCGCCCGGCGCACGTTTCGCTAGGCCTGCGAGCGCTTGGCCTGCACCTGTTCCCGCAGACTACGCGGCATCGGCCGGCAGCCGCAGACCTTCTCGTGCTCCAGATGCCACTGGTACCGCTGCTCCAGCGTCGGCTTCTTGGGCATGGGGTGGGATTCGTGCCATTCCTTGTTCAGCGCCATCCTACGAAGTGCCTCCCTGAATCGGCGTCAGCTGATGGAGGACGGCCAGCCAGCCCTCGCCGTGCTGCCGCCAAACGGTCGTGGCATAAACGGAAAGGTGCAACGGCCTTCCCTCCCCCTCCGCGTCGATCTCCGCCCGATAGCTGACGATGCCGCAGCCGGGACCTCCGGAAATCACGCGGACATCCTCCATGGTAGTCCTACGGAAGGGTATCCGGTTTTCGGCCACCTGGGCGACGACCGCGTCCTTGTCGAATACGCCGAACGCTGCGACGGCGATGCCGTCATCCGCGACCATGCGGCGGAAGACGTCTGCGTGGCCACCGCGGTTGGCGGCCCACATCTCTTCCTCCAGACGCAGGAGATGCTGGCGGATCTCTCGAGGCAACGTCTCTGCCTGCACTGTGCGCCTCTCGCTCTCGATTCCCTTCGGCGCTACATGGGCGGCACCCAGGCGATTTCCCAGCGGTTGCCTTCGGGGTCGGCGACGTAGCCTGAGCGGCCGCCCCACGGCCGGTCGACGGGTTCGCCGACGGCTCGAGCGCCTGCGGCCACTGCCGACCTCCACACGGGGTCGACTTGGTCGCGCGCGGGGAGGTTGACGGCCAGCGTGACGCCGTTCCAAGCCAACGCGGCCGGCGCGTCTGCTCCCGGCGCTGCCTCTTCCGCCAGCAGCGCTTTGCGGACGAAGGCGACGATCGCGCCTTCGAGCTGGAACGCAACGTAATCGTCGTTGCTGTAGGGCAGCGCCTGCCAGCCCCAGGCCTCGTAGAAGCGCCGTTGGCCCGCGATGTCGTCCGATGCCAGCGATACCGCGTAGAGCTGCTTCGGAACCGCGGAAGTCTGAGTCATGGTGATCGTCTCCTCCGTTCGTTTCTGGACAGTGCCACGCCCAAATCTAGAGGAGCGCTCCTGACAGCATATTGGCAGGAGTTTGGTCCCTGCGAGCTTCCTGGTGACAGCGTGGTGTCAGGAGAAATGCCGCATGCCAACGCCTCCTCCCGAGGGGTCGGCCGCGTCAAATGAGGCCGAGGCCGGCGCGCACGAGGGTCACGCCAGCCACGGCCGCGGTCTCGACCCGGAGCACCCGTTCCCCCAAGTGCGCGAAGACAAAGCCGTTCTCCCGCAGGAGCGTTCGCTCGGCCGCAGACCAGCCCCTCTCCGGGCCCAACGCCAGCGTCGCCGGAGCGCTCATCGCCGTGCGGCTGAGCGGCTGCGGAGCCTCGTAGTTGTCGAGCGCGGTGCGGCTGCCCGCGACAGGCAGCGCTTCGATGACCTCGGCCAGGCGCCGGCCGCAGGTCACCTTCGGGAGGCGAGTGGTGAACGCCTGCTCGGCGCCTGCGACCAGATGCCGGCGCCATTCGTCACTGGCCCAAAGCTTGCTTCGGGCGTACCCGGATTCCGTGCGCTCGGCCAGGACGAAGTGCATGGCGCTCACGCCCATGGCCGTGGCCTCCTCGAGGATCTTGCGCGCAGTCTGGGGACGCGGCAGGCCGACCACGAGCGTCACGGGATCGAGCGGCGGCGGCGTCTCGGCCCAAACGAAATCGAGGACGAGCCCCTCAGGCCGCACGGCGACGAGCGTGGCCTTGCCGCGCGGTCCTTCGATGATGCCCGCGTCGAAGCTTTCGCCGGGAGCGCGGCGCAGGACTTCGAGGATGTGGCGGGCACGGCGGTCCTGACGTGGGAGCGGCGCTTCCGTCTCGTGCTCCTCGAACAGGATGATGTTCAGGGCTGCCTCCGGCTAAGCCTCGCGGGCCACGAGCACGATCTGCAGGTGGACCTCGTCCTTCGCCCTCGCAACGATCACTTCGGGCGGCGAGATGCCGAAGTCGGTCATCTTGAAGTCGGTGTCCGCTGTCGCCGTCAGCGTGTTGCCCTGCTGACGGGCCAGGACGGCGAACGTCACCTGGCGGCTCACGTCCTTGATCTTCAGCGTACCCGTGAGCGTCAGGGAGACCTGCGTGTTCTCGACATAGGGGACGGGGAAGCCGTCAATCGATTCCACCACGAACTCCGCGAACGGATAGCGGCCGGTCTGCAAGGTGTTCTGACGGATGAAGTTGTCGCGCATGGACTCATCGCTGCGGAGCGTCCTCAGGTCGACCGTGAACTTCGAGGGCAGGTCCTTGTAGAGGCCCTGCGGCGTCAAATAAATCTCGCCGGTGATGGCCGAAGTCGTCCCGACGGCGGTGGCCGGGAGACCGCGCAGCGTTTCCTCG
>DATMBD010000002.1:0-6008 GCA_035559355.1 Dehalococcoidia bacterium | reverse complement strand
GAGCGGATACTCGCGCGACTTCACGAAGCGCACCGCCGCTTCGAGGTCGACGTCGATCTTGGCGATGTCGACGCTGCCGCCCGTCTCGCCGTAGCCTCGAAAGTCGAAGGTCAGGGCGTGATAGCCGGCAGCCGCCAGCTCCCGCGCGAACTCCCGCCAGGCGGTCTGATCTTTAGGCCGCTCGTGAGCAAGGACGACCGCCTTTCGCAGGGGCCCCGGAGCCGTGTAGAGGTGGCCGCGCACGGTGATGCCATCCGGAGTCTGAAAGCGGACAGGCTCATCCCGGACGGCGGCGGCCTCCACGGACGGAGAGGGGGCGCCGGGCGTCCCGCCTGCTACCGTGGCGCTCGACGCCGGCTCGACGGCTACGCCACCGTCGTTGCTACCGCCGCCGCCGCAGGCGAGCGCCAGAAACAACACGGCCAGGATGACTGACGCGGCTTTCATGGCAGACGGACGCTGCTCAATGGCGCTCGGCCGGCTTCACCTGCAGTCGAAAAGGCGCCGTCTGCAGCTGCCCCGCGTGCTGGAACTGGGCTCAGGCCGCGTAGCCCCCGGGGCGATGGAGCGCCGTCTCGAAAGCTACCTCCGGCCCGCCCCGCCAGTCCCGCGCTGCCTCGCTCTGGGGATGGACGTGGACGAAGTCCTTCAGGTCTTCGCTCACGACCGCGCAGCGCCAACCACACCCAGGCCTACCGGACGACGATGTTCACCAGCCTGCCCGGTACGTACAGCACGCGCTGGACCTGATGGCCCTGGACATGCGGCTGGACCTTGGGGCTGGCCAGCGCCATCTCCTTCGCCTGCTCCTCGCTGATGTCGACCGGGACGTCGAAGCGGTCGCGCAGCTTTCCGTTCACCTGGACGACGAGCGTGAACGTCTCGGCGGCGGCCAGAGCTTCGTCCCACTGGGGCCAGGCCTGCTGGTGGATGCTGTACGGTCGGCCCGTCCGCTCCCACAGCTCCTCGGCGATGTGCGGCGCCGCCGGCGCCACGAGCAGCAGGAGCGTCTCGACCGCGCGCTCCCATGCCATCCTCCCCACGTTGCCCGCCTCCCGCACGCGCGCCAGGTAGGTGGTGAACTCCATCAGGCGCGCCAGCATGGTGTTGAACCGAAACGCCTCCATGTCCTCGGTCACGACGCGGATGGTGCGATGGCGCTGCCGCTCCAAATCGCGCACCGCCTCCTCCTCCGGCGCCCCGGAGGGAGCCGGCTGCTGGGCCAGCGTCCAGACGCGGTTCAGCCACCGCGACAGGCCTTCGATGCCTTCCGGGCGGTAGGGGCCGCCCTCGCTCCAAGGGCCGATGAACATCAGATAGCATCGGAAGGTATCGGCGCCATAAGTGGAGACGTAGTCGTCAGGGTTGACGACGTTGCCGCGGCTCTTCGACATCTTCTCGCCGTCCGGCCCGAGGATCACGCCCTGATTGAACAGGTGCAGCGCCGGCTCCCCGAAGTCGACCAGGCCGAGGTCACGCATCGCCTTCGTGAAGAAGCGGAAGTACATGAGGTGCATCGTCGCGTGCTCGATGCCGCCCGTGTACTGCGTCACCGGCAGCCAGGATTTGATCGCCGGGTTCGTGTAATCGAAGGGGGCGCGGTCGTAGTGCGGGCTCAGGTAGCGGTACTGATACCAGGACGAATCCACGAAGGTGTCCATGGTATCGGTCTCGCGCTCGGCGTCTTCGCCGCACTGGGGGCACTTCACTTTGCGGAAGCCCTCGTGGTACTTCAGGGGCGATTCGCCGGTCGGGAGGAAATCGGCGTCTTCCGGCAGGAGCACGGGCAGGTCATTCTCCGGAACGGGCACGGTACCGCACTTCGGGCAGTAGATGATCGGGATCGGCGTGCCCCAGTAGCGCTGGCGGCTGACGAGCCAGTCCCGGAGCCGGTAAGTCACCGCCTTCGACGCGAAGCCGCGCTCGGCACCGTAGGCGATGACCGCGTCCATGCCTTCCTCGTTCGGCGTGCCGTCGAAGGGCCCGGAGTTCACCATGACGCCTTCGTCGACGTAGGCCTGCTCCAGCGGCTCGCCGCGGTAGTCCGGCGGCGCGATCACAAGCTTGATCTCCAGCCCGTACTTCTGCGCGAACTCGAAGTCGCGCTGGTCGTGGGCCGGGACGCCCATCACGGCGCCGGTACCGTAAGTCGCCAGGACGTAGTCGCCGACGTAGACAGGGACGCGCTCGCCCGAGTACGGGTTCACGCAGTAGGAGCCCGTGAATACGCCAGTCTTGGTGCGGTCGGCTGCCGTTCGTTCGATCTCCGTCTGGCGGCGCGCCTGCTCGACATACGCGTCGATCTCCGCCTTTCGTTCGGGCGTTGTCAGCCGCTCAACCAACGGGTGCTCGGGCGCCAGGACCATGAAGGTGACGCCGTAGATCGTGTCGGGGCGCGTGGTGAAGACAGTGATCGGCTCGCCGACATCGGTCGAGAAGGTGATGTTGGCGCCTTCGCTGCGGCCGATCCAGTTGGTCTGCATGGCCTTGACGCGCTCGGGCCAGTCGATGCCCTGGAAGTCCAGCAGTTCTTCGGCGTAGGCGGTGATCCGGAAGAACCACTGCTCCAGGTCGCGCTTGATCACGGGCGTGCCGCAGCGCTCGCAGTGGCGGTCTTCGCCCCAGACCTGTTCGCGGGCGAGGGTGGTGTTGCAATTAGGGCACCAGTCGACAGCCGCCTTCTGTCTGTAGGCCAAGCCGCGTTTGTAGAACTGGAGGAAGAACCACTGGTTCCACTTGTAGTACTCGGGCAGGCAGGTGATCACCTCCCGCGACCAGTCGAACATCGTCCCCATGCGCTTGGCCTGCTCGCGCATGTGGGCGATGTTCTCCATCGTCCACTTGAAGGGGTGGACCTGGTTGCGGATGGCGGCGTTCTCGGCCGGCAAGCCGAAAGCGTCGAAGCCGTAGGGAAAGAGGACGTTGTAGCCGCGCATGCGCAGATAGCGCGCCTTGGTGTCCGGCGGCGTTTCCGCGTACCAGTGGCCGATGTGCAGGTCGCCGGACGGGTACGGATACATCGTCAGGAAGTAATACTTGGGCCGCGGGTCGTCATCCCGGACCGTGTAGAGCCCGTCCTGCTCCCAGCGAGCCTGCCACTTTGCCTCGACGGCGGGCGGCACGTAGCGCTCGATGCGGCCTTCGACAGGTTCGCGAGTCTGAGTCATATCGGGTTCGATTCTAGCAGCAGAAGGCGCGGATTGCGGCACCCCGCCTCGTCCTCGAAGGAATCGCGGGAGTCGGCGGGAGAGGCATGTCCGTTGGCGTACGGTTAACGGCCGTTCGAATTAACGAAACGAAATGCGCTGGATTCTTGAAAGTCAAGCCGTTGACGTCTGTAACATGTCCAGATACCAGTCGTTACTATGAATGAATCCATCAACGATCCGATTGCACAGGGGAGCAGCGACTTTCTGCTGGAGCCGTTGAGACAGTCGCGGCGGGTGAGTTTCTAGAGAGGAGTAGCGACTCACCGTGGCTTCGCTGCGTACCCGCGTCCAGGTCTACCGTGTCCAGAAGGACGGTTCCCGCTGGCTCGTGGACATGGAAGGCCGCAGACGCGCTTTCGCTTGTCAGGCCAAGGCCCTGTTTTGGGCGCGCGATCAGGCGAAGCGCTGCGCCCCCGCCCGCCTCGTCGTCTTCGACCCCAAGGGAGACCTCATCTACGACCGCATCTACGGCGCCGACCGCGATGACACTCGATAGGTCCTAGCCTTAGCTCAGTCGCATCCCTTCTCCTGTCCTCACTTCTGCGGCAGCAAATGATCATGGAGTTCGGCCGTGAGGCTGTGCACCTTTTGGGTCAGTTCCGCGACCTGGCGCGTGAGGTCCGTATTCACCTCCAGGAGCTGAAGCATGGTCTCGGAAAGCGATTCCCTGTGCTGGGCATCCGCCTCTGACCAAGCTTTGTCGCGTTCAGCCTGGCGTGTCTGAGCCAGGAGGATGAGCGGCGCCGCGTAAGCCGCCTGCGTGCTGAAGGCTAGGTTCAAAAGGATGAACGGGTACGGGTCCCAGCGCAAGGCTGCGGCGGCGCCGTTGATCGCGATCCAGCCGGCGACTACCAGCGTCTGGGCGATGAGAAACTGCGGCGTCCCGAATGTTCGGGCGAAGGACTCCGCCAACAACCCGAACTTATCCGCGCCGAAGGGCGCCGCCAAGTGGGCATAAGGGGCGTGAAATCTAAGGTGCATCCCCCGGCCGCGCTCCGCGTGCTCCATTGCTAACCTCCTACAACCCGCGGGCGCAGCCGCCTAAAACCAGCCTCTCTTGCGGAAGAACACGATCAGTCCCGCCGCGATGGCGGCCATCACGCCCAGCATGAGATAAAACCCGTATTCGAAGTCGATGCCGAAGTGCGAGTAATCGAGGTTCGTGCCGTAGATGCTGGCGATGAGCGTCAAGGGCAGGAAGATGACTGCCACCACTGACATCGCCTTCATGATTTCGTTCATGCGGTTGTTGACGGCCGAAAGGTAGCTGCTCAGCGCGCTATCGGCGACGTCCCGGAGGCCGTCCAGCATCTCCTCCACCCGCACGATGTGGTCGTAGACGTCGCGGTAGAAGATGAGCGCCTCGTCGCGGATGAGCGGGAATTCTCCCCGCGACAGCCGGTTGACCATGTCGCGCTCGGGAAGGATCGAGCGGCGCAGCCGCAAGGTCGTGCGCCGGAGCAGCAGGATTTCGGAGAGCAGTCCGCGGTCGGGGCGCTCGAGGATTCGCTGCTCCAGTTCGTCCAGCCTCGCGTCCATGGCCTCCACGGCGGGGAGCAGCTCGTCCACCAGGGCATCGAGCACCGTGTGCGCCAGGAAATCGGCCCCACGGCTGATCAGGTGCGGATTCTCTACGGCGCGGGCAAACAGCTCGTCCACGGCAGGCGCCTCGGCCTCCCTCACCGTGACGACGAAGTTCGGACCCAGGAATAGGCCTACGTCCTTGAGCTGGACCAACCCCCTTGTATCCGTGGAGACGCTCTGAGCGAGGATGAACAAGTAGGCGCCGTAGTCGTCCACCTTCGGCGCGTTGGCGCGGTCGTCGAAGCTGTCCTCGACCGCGAGGGGATGAAAGCCGAAGACGGCGCGAAGCAGCTGGGGCGCGCCGGGCTCGGTCGCGTCCAGGTCCAGCCAGAGCACGCCGAGCTTGTCCTTGAGCGCCGCTTCCAGCTCTGCGTCCTTCAGAGCGGTGCGCAGCGTGGCATCAGGCTGGAGGAGGAGCGAGCGCCTCATCCCGGATTCGGGCGGAAGGGCGCCGGCGGCTCCTCCCAATAGCTGGCCAGCTCCCGCAGAGGTCCCCGGGGCGTATGCCCGGCAAAGTGAAGGCTGAGCCGAATCAAAGCCGCTGCCATCGCCAGGAGCAACAACGGCGAGGCCAGGAGGACGTTCTCCACCCCGAACGCTGAGGAAGCGGCGCCGAGCGTGATCAGCGGCAGGACCGAGACGCCGTTCTTGAGGCTGCTCTGGAGGGCGAAGGTACGGCCCTGGTGGGAAAGCGGAACGCGGCGGTTGAGATAGGTCTGGACAGCCGTCGCAGTCAGCGAAAGGCCGAAGCCCAGCGGGACGGCGAGCAGGGCCGCCGTGCGCAGCTGCCTGCTCAGGTCCAGACCCAGGAGCGAGAGCGCGTGCAACGGATTGACCGGGTCGATGAACTCAAGGTCGCGGACGAGCCCGAAGCAGGCCAGGTTGGTCGACACCAGGCCGAAGCCGAACAGGGCAGTGTTGCGCTCGCCTCTTGCCGCCACCAGCCTTGGCGTGGCCAGGAGGGCAAGGCCCAGGCCCGCGGCCGAAGGAGCGAATACGTAGACGGCATCGGCGGCGTCCACCTCCAACACGGCGTGCACGTAGCGGGGAGCGAGCGTTTGGAGCGTTATCGATGCCGTGCCGGCCAGGACGGCGACGAAGACCATGGTCGCGACGGCCGGCTGGGCCGCGAGCCAGCGCACCGTTGCGAGGACGCTTACCTTGCGGACGAAGACACGAGGCCGCAGCCTGCCGTCCGGCTCTGATTCATAGTGA
>DATMBD010000001.1:0-3609 GCA_035559355.1 Dehalococcoidia bacterium | reverse complement strand
TGTTTTTGCTAATTCAACTTATCTGTATCCACACTTAAGAGTGAAGAACCCGCAGGTCCTTCCCCTTGTTCGCTCACCCCGGCTGGCTTACGATCTGCGCGCCCCGTCACGAGTGAACAGCGAAAGGCTCGGCATGAACGCAATCGCGCCACACACGATCCGCCTCACGATCAACGGCCAAACCTACGAGCGAACCGTCCCCGCGCGCCGCACGCTCGTCGATTTCATCCGCTACGACATCGGCCTCACGGGGACGAAGGAGGCCTGTAGCGTGGGCGTCTGCGGCGCCTGCACGGTGATGCTGAACGGCGAAATTGTCGCCTCCTGCATCACCCTGGCCGTGCAAGCGGACGGCGCCGAAATTACGACCATCGAGGGCCTGGGGACGCCCGACAATCTGAGCCCCGTACAGAAGGCCTTCATTGAATGTGGCGGCTTCCAGTGCGGCATCTGCACGCCAGGCCAGATCGTCGCCGCCACCGCCCTTCTCAAAGAGAACCCCAAGCCCACCGAGGACGAGATCAAGGAGTGGCTGATGGGGAACCTCTGCCGCTGCACCGGTTACTACCAGATCATCGAGTCCGTCCAGAAGGCTTCGGGGCAGCTCTGACATGCGGGACTTTTACTTCTACTCGCCAACTTCACTAGACGAAGCGCTCACGCTCCTGGAGGAGCACCAGGACGATGGCAGGCCAATGGCGGGCGGGACCGCCCTGGTCGTGCTGATGAAGCAGTCGCTGCTGGAGGCTGACCACATCGTCAGCCTCGCCCGCATTCCCGGCCTCTCCGGCATCCGCCTCGAAAGCGATGGCTTGCACATCGGCGCCTTGACCAAGCACCGGGAGGTGGAGAATTCGTCGCTGGTCAAGCGCCATGCGCCGCTCCTCGCCGAGGTCTACCGCCACGTAGCGACGGTTAAGGTACGCAACGCCGCGACTGTCGGCGGCGGCATCGCCCACGCCGACCCAGCACAGGACCCACCGCCCGGACTCATAGTCCTGGATGCCCGGGTCAAGCTCGTCTCGAAGGCAGGCGGCGAGCGCATCCTGCCGATTACCGACGTTTTCACCGACTACTACGAGACGGCGATCAGGCCAGGAGAACTCCTGACCGAAGTTATCGTGCCAACGCCTCCGGAGGATGCGCGAACCGCGTACCTGAAATTCCTGCCGCGGACCGCGGACGACTACGCCACGGTGGCGGTCGCGGCGAAGGCCGAGCGCAGCAACGGCGCCGTCCGCAATCTGCGGGTCGCCCTCGGCGCGGCCGGGCCCACGCCGGTGCACGCCACTGCCGTCGAACAGGAGCTCGAGGGCAGCGAGCCAACTCCGGAGGCCATTCGCCGCGCGGCCGAGGCCGTCCGCTCCCAGGTGGACCCCCTGGACGACTTCAGGGGATCTTCGGAGTACAAGCGGGAGATGGCGGTTGTCTTCACGCGGCGCGCTCTGGAACGGATATTGCTGTGACAGCGGGTCGGATGGCCTGCCACCCTGCGCTTTGCACTAGACCGTAGGAACGCGTGAAGTTCGAACACAAGGTCATCGTCGACGCGCCGCGCGCCAAGGTCCGGGCGTTCCTGGACGACTTCTCCCGTGCCGCGTACTGCGTGCCGGGGATCCAAGACGTCAAGGACCTCGGCGACGACAACTTCGAAGGGACCATCCGCGTCCGCATCGGGCCGCTCGGCCTCAACGTTGGCGGGACGGCGCACGTGGAGCGGGGCGCGGAAGAAGGCAGCTGGCGCGTCGAGGGCGAAGGCCGCGATCGCCGTGTAGGCGCGAGCATGACCGCCAACGTGGAGGCGAAGCTCAACGAGTTGGACGCCAACCGCACCGAGGTGGAGGTGATCGCGGACGTGACCTTCGCCGGCCGCCTGGCGGAGCTCGGCCAGCCGCTGATAAAACGCAAGGCCGATTCGTTCGTCGCCGAGTTCGCGGAGAACCTTCGCAAGGCGATCAACGAGGCCTGACGGCGGTAGGGCTGCCTCGCGCGGCGGTTTCCTGCGAGGTTAGGATCGCAGCCATGGCGCACCTGGAGGGCCGGTAGCGTGGGCGTGACTCAGGATCTCGCTCGCTTTGCCGCCGAGACGCCATCGGGCCGCCTGCCGAAATCGGTGCCGCACGCCACCAAGCGGGCAGCGATCAACGCCCTCGGCGTGGCCCTCTTCTCTTCCCAAGACCCGGCCCTGCGCATCCTCCTGGACCTCTTCGCCGAGGAGGGCGGCGCCCCGCGAGCGACGGTCTGGGGCGCGGCGACCCGCACCTCGGCGACGAACGCCGCCCTGGCCAACGGCTTCGCCGCCCACCTCGAGGACTACGACGATACGCACTTTCCCACCCTGGTCCACGTCTCCGCGCCGACTTTGCCGGCGGCATGGGCGGCAGCCGAGATCGCCGGCGCAAGCGGCCGCGACCTCCTGACGGCCGTCGCCCTGGGCATCGAGGTCTGCAGCCGCGTCTGCCTGGCCTTCCATCCCTGGCACTATGACGAAGGCTGGCATATCACGGGCACGCTGGGCGTCTTCGGCGCGGCGGCCGCGGCCGGCCGCATCCTGGGCCTCGACGCCGGATCGATGGCCCGCGCCTTTGGCATCGCCGGCGCGCAGTCAGCGGGTGTCCGCGAAGGCTTCGGCACGATGACGAAACCGCTGCACGCGGCCCGGGCCGCCCAGGCCGGCCTAACCGCGGCGCTGCTCGCCGCCGATGGCTTCACGGCCCCCGAAACTATCCTCGAAGGCCGCCGGGGCCTTGGCGCCGTGCTGTCGCCAGAGGTCGATCTCTCACGCGCGACCGAAGCCCTCGGCGAGCGCTGGGAGATCTTTCAGGACGGCCTCAAGCCCTACGCCTGCTGTCTCGTCACCCACCCGGCGATTGACGCTGCCCTCGCGATACGCTCGCGGCCGGGCTTCGACGCCGGGGCCGTGAGGCTGATCGAGGCCGTCGTGAACCCCCTGGTCCCGGAGCTCACGCATCGTCCTGAGCCCACGACAGGATTGGAGGCGAAGTTCAGCGTTCAGCACTGCATCGCCGTAGCACTCCTCGCGGGGGCCGCCTACCCCGCGCAGTTCGAGGCTGCCGTGGTAAACGACGAAGGCGTGGCCCGCCTGCGCCGCGCCACGCGCCTCACCGTCGACGCCTCGATTCCTGAGGACGCCTGCGTCCTTCGCGTCGCACTGCAGGATGGGACGTGGCTGGAGGAGCGGGTCGAACACGCCACCGGGTCACCCGAGAACCCGATTTCGGACGAGCGTTTGTCAGAGAAGTTTCTGGCGCTCGTGTCGCCGATGATGGGGGAAGCAGCGGCAGCGTTACTGGAGCGTTTGTGGCGCCTGGAAGGCGAGCCCTCGGTCGCAGGCCTGCTGCCCTGAAAACGGCAGGGGCGCGACTGCCATCGCAGTCGCGCCCCTTGCTTCTCCAGTCTTAAGCTCGGCGTTTTAGGCCGTCGCGGCGGGGATAGAGCCGGCGGAGGTCACCTTGATCTGCTTCGGGCGGACGGCTTCCGCCTTCGGCAGCCGCAGCCTCAGCACTCCATTCTCGTGCGTCGCCTGCGCCTTGTCGGCGTCAACGCTAACCGGAAGGCTGAGCGAGCGGTGGAAAGCGCCGTAGCGGA